>DAHUXO010000102.1 GCA_027307095.1 Betaproteobacteria bacterium
CTCGCGAGCCGCGGCATCACGCTCGGCCTCAGCGAGACCAGCGAGGTGCTCGGCAACGCGACCGGCGGCGTGCGTCGGGGCGCCGAATACGACGGGCTCACCCAATTGAGCCTTGCCGTGGACACATCGAAGGCCTTCGGCTGGCCCGGCGGGACCTTCGATCTCAGCGCGCTGCAGATCCACGGTCGCAGCCTCAGCGCAGCCAACCTCGACAATCTGCAGACGGTGAGCGGCATCAGTGCCGACCGGTCGACCCGCCTGTGGGAGCTCTGGTTCCAGCAATCGTCGATGGACGGGAAGGCGGACGTCAAGGTCGGGCAGCAGAGCCTCGATCAGGAATTCATCGTCAGCCAGTATTCGGGGCTGTACCTCAACACGATGATGGGCTGGCCGATGCTCCCGTCGGCCGATCTCTACGCAGGTGGTCCCGCGTACCCGCTGTCATCCCTCGGTGTGCGGCTGCGGATGCGGCCGACCGGCGCGCTGACGCTGCTGGGCGGCGTGTTCGACGACAACCCGCCGGGCGGACCGTTCGACGATGACGAGCAGCGCCGCGGTCGCGAGGCTTTCGGGACGCGCTTCAACCTCGGCACCGGCGCGCTGGTCATCGCCGAGATGCAATACGCGGTCGACCTCTCCGCAGCTTCGAGCGCGCCCTGCGGCGGCGCGGGCTGCGGCCTGCCGGGAACCTACCGGGTGGGCGCCTGGTACGACACGGCACGCTTCGCCGACCAGCGATTCGACGCCGCCGGGCGCTCGCTCGCAGATCCTGCCGCCGCCGGCCAACCCCGCGAGCACCACGGCAACTTCAGCGTCTACGGCATCGTCGACCAGATGCTGTGGCGCGAGCCCGAGGGATCGCGCTCGGTCGCGGCCTTCGCCCGCATCATGGGCGCACCGGGCGATCGCAATCCGATCGATCTCAGCATCAACGCAGGCGTGAACGTCAAGGCGCCATTGCCGGGGCGCGATGACGACAGCTTCGGCATTGGTTACGGCCTGGCTCACGTCAGCACGCGGCTCAGTGCGCTCGACCGCGATACCGGGTCGTTCAGCGGCGTCGGGTATCCGGTGCGCAGCGCCGAGCAATTCGTGGAACTGACCTACCAGTGGCAGGTCGCTCCGTGGTGGGTACTTCAGCCCGACCTTCAGTACATTTTCAATCCCGGCGCCGGGATTGCCGATCCGCTGCAGCCTGCGCGGCGGATCGCCGACGAGCTGGTGCTCGGATTGCGCACGATCGTTACGTTCTGAGCGACCTGGTCAGCCGGGCCCGGGTCGATTCAGGCCGAGCACCGGTCCGTTCCAGCGATCGGCCGATCCACGCGGAGTCTCCGGCGTGCCGTGTCGATTCGAAACCCGCCGGGACAGGTCGCACGACCCGGATTCGGGCGATACTTGCGGGCAGCAGTGAGCGATTCCACGCGCGCCCCATGCAAAACCCGCCCTCCCGCATCGACCAGATCCTGACGCTCGCCGTGCTGGCGGTGCTGATCGTCGGCTGCTTCTTCGTGCTGCGGCCGTTCCTGACCGCGCTCGCCTGGGCGGCAATCCTGTGCACGACGACCTGGCCGCTGTACCTGCGCCTCAAGGATGCGCTGCGGGGACGTGCAGGCCTCGCGGCGGGCGGCATGGTCATCCTGCTTTCGCTGCTGATGCTCGCGCCGTTCGTGATCGCCGGCGCGACGATTGCCGGCAATGCCGACCAGATGGTCGCGTGGGGACGGGCCGCCATCACGGCGGGTCCGCCCGAGCCGCCCGCCTGGGTCGCCGAGTTGCCGCTGATCGGTGCGAGCGTGTCCGCGTACTGGGCGAGCGTCGCCCACGACACCGCGCAGTTGCTGCACCTGCTGTCGGACTACCTCGAGCCGATGCGCAAATTCGCGATGGCGTCGGGCGCATCGCTGTTCGGCGGGCTGTTGCAACTGGCGCTGTCGATCTTCATCGCCTGGTTCATGTTCCGCGACGGCGACGCGATCGTCGAGCGCCTGCACGCGGCGACGCACCGGATCGCCGGCGCGCGCGGCGCACAGCTTGCGGACGTCGCCGGCGCGACCGTGCGCGGCGTCGTGCTCGGCATCCTCGGAACCGCGCTGGTCCAGGGCGTGATCGCTGCGATCGGCTTCTGGATCGCCGGCATCGACGCGGCCCCGCTGCTGGGATTGCTGACCTTCGTGCTGTCGCCGGTCCCCATCGGCCCGCCGCTGGTGTGGATTCCCGCGGCCCTGTGGCTGATCCACGAGGGAGAAACCGGGTGGGGCATTTTCCTTCTCGCGTGGGGGATGCTGGCCGTGTCGACGATCGACAACGTCATCAAGCCGCTGATCATCAGCCGCGGCGCGGACCTGCCATTCGTTCTGGTCCTGCTCGGGGTGCTGGGAGGCGCGATCGCGTTCGGTGCGATCGGCGTGTTCCTGGGTCCCGTGCTGCTGGCCGTCGGCTACGCCCTGGTCGTCGAGTGGGCGGCCACCGAAGCGGCCGACTGATCGCGGACGAGTTCGCCGCGGAACGGCGCGAGCACGTTGACCATCTGCGCGAACACCTTGGGCGTGGCGGCGATCACCTGTCCGCCGTACAGGTAGTCGCCCTCGCCGGAGAGGTCGCCGATCAAGCCTCCGGCTTCGAGCACCAGCAGGCTTCCCGCAGCGACGTCCCAGGGATTCAGTCCGATCTCGAAGAAGCCGTCGTAGAAGCCGGCGGCGACGTACGCGAGGTCGAGCGCCGCGGCGCCGGGTCGGCGCAGTCCTGCGGTCTGCTGGATCATCGCCCGCATCATCTGCAGATAGGTGTCGAGAAAGCTCCCGTCGCGAAACGGGAATCCGGTACCGATCAGGCAATCGCGCAGGTGCGCGCGTCGCGAAACGCGAATGCGGCGATCGTTCAGGAATGCGCCGCGCCCACGCGTCGCGGTGAACAGGTCGTTGCGGACGGGATCGTAGATGACGCCCTGGGTGATCACGCCCTTGTGCGAGAGGGCGATCGAAACGCAATACTGCGGGAAGCCGTGCAGGAAGTTCGTGGTGCCGTCGAGCGGATCGATGATCCAGACGTTCTCGGCGTCGCGGTTCTCGTCGCGCGCCGTGCCCTCCTCGGCGAGGATCGCATGGTCGGGATAGGTGGCGTGCAGGGTCTCGACGATCGCCGCTTCGGCGGCATGATCGATCTCGCTCACGAAATCCTTAGGACCCTTGGTCTTGACCGTCAGGAGGTCCAGGTCGCGGGCGCCGCGCGTGATGATGTTGCCGGCGCGGCGCGCCGCCTTGACGGCCGTGGTCAGCATCGGGTGCATGGAATCGGCGGGTACGCGGCGGCGGGGGCCGCGTGACAGAATGCGAGGATCGTCTATTCTACAGGCACAACCGCGCTGCCCGAACCGCCGCCCGGATGCGCATTCCCGAACGTCGATGAACAGAGGCCGGCCCGTCGACCGTCCCGCCCGCGAAACGAGCGACGCCGCCACGCCGACGCAGGCGCTGCCGCTCGCACGGCTTCGCATCGTGCTGGTCAGGACGAGCCTCCCCGCGAACATCGGCGCCGCGGCGCGCGCGATGCTGACGATGGGACTGACGCGGCTGGTGCTGGTCGACCCGGCACGCTTTCCGCATCCCGACGCGACCGCGCTGGCGACCGGCGCGACCGGGGTTCTCGACGGAGCGCAGGTCGTCCCCTCGCTGAACGAAGCTCTGGCGGGGACGCGGCTTTCGATCGGCCTGTCTGCACGCCCGCGCGAGTTCGCCGGGCGCGTCCTGCCGCTACGCGCCGCGGCCGCCGAAGCGATCGGCATCGCGCGCGATGCGGAAGTCGCGCTGGTGTTTGGCACCGAGATGTCCGGGCTGTCGAATGCCGAGCTCGCGCGCTGCACGCTGGCGGCGACGATCCCTGCCAACCCTGAATACGCGTCGCTGAATATCGCGGCGGCGGTGCAGGTCACCGCCTACGAATTGCGCATCGCCGCGCTGGGCGGCGACGTATGGCAGGCGCCGCGCTTCGAGAGCGCGACGCACGAGGACATCGAGGCCCTGCATGCACACGCCGAGCGCACGCTGGCCGACCTGCGCTTTCTCGACCCGCAGCGGCCGCGACGGCTGATGCAGCGCCTGCGGCGGCTGTTCGCGCGCACCGGGCTCGAGCGCGACGAGGTGAACATCCTGCGCGGGATATTGACGCGGGTCGACGTCGCCTGCGCGCGCGATGGCGATGCGATGACGCGCGCCGATGCGGCAGGAAGCGGGTCGACCCGCGACGAGCGCCGATGACGCGGGGCCGCTACGGCGTTGCGCAGGCCTTGGCTGCGGCGGCCTTGAGGGTCGCGAGACGCGCTTCGCGCTTGGTCTGGCGTTCCTGGGACTCGCGGATCTTGATCGCGAACCGGTCGCAGACCGGCTTGGTCGTGCAGGTCGTGCTGGCCTTCTCGGTGCGCTCGAGCGCGGCCTTTGCGCTCGCTACCCATTTTTCCTGGCTGGCGACGCGCTTGTTGGCTTTGGCGCATTTGGCCGATGGCGGCGGCGCAGGCGCCTGTGCCGCAGCCACGGACACGCCGGTGAAGGCGGCGAGCGCGATGATGCTGATCACAGTACGGTGTACTGCGCGACGAACGCACGTCGACATCGGGACCTCCGCCGGCTGGGCGTGTTTGCGGCACCGCGACCCCGCGCTGCCCCTGCGGGCGAGTGTAGCAAACGCGCTCGTCGCGACGCTGCGATGCCCGGGGCCGTTCACGCCGCGCCGGGCGTAGGCGGGCGCGGCCGCGCGCTTGCGCGCTTGTTGAGGCAATAGTCGAGTGAATCAGTCGGGCAATGGCATAATTCCGTTATGTTCGATCGACTTCGCGAAGACGTGCAGGCCGTGTTCGACCGCGACCCTGCCGCCCGAACCATCTGGGAGGTCATCACCTGCTACCCGGGGCTGCACGCACTCGTCTGGCACCGCACGGTCGTCCACCGTGCTTGGCGCTTCGGATGGCGCTGGCTCGCGCGCTGGCTCGCCCATTGGGGCCGCTGGCTGACCGGAATCGAGATCCAGCCCGGCGCCACGATCGGCCGCCGCGTTTTCATCGACCACGGCATGGGCATCGTCATCGGCGAGACTGCCGAGATCGGGGACGACAGCACGCTTTATCACGGCGTGACGCTGGGCGGGACGTCGTGGAACAAGGGCAAGCGCCATCCGACGCTCGGGCGCGGGGTCGTCATCGGCGCCGGGGCGAAGGTCCTGGGGCCGATCCTGATCGGCGACGGCGCCAAGATCGGCTCCAATGCCGTCGTCGTGCGCGATGTGCCGGCGGGGGCGACGGCCGTCGGCATCCCCGCCCGCGTCGTCACCCCGGAGGATCAGGACCGGCGCGAAGCGCAGGCTGCCAAGATGGGCTTCTCGTCGTATGCAATCACGTCCGACATGAACGACCCGATCGTCCAGGCGATCCACCAGCTGCTCGACCACGCGGCGGCGACCGACGAGCGCCTCAACCGGCTGGTCGCCCAGCTCCAGCACGATGGCGTCGAATGCGGCGAGGCCAAGGCCGTCGCCGATGCCTTCGATCCGGGCAAGATCAACAAGATGCTTGAGTGAACTTGTCGGGCTTTTAGTTGACTAAATCGTTCGGGTATTCTAGAATTTCATTTCGACCGGCGGCGGTTGTCGCACCGACAGCCCACCCGGTCCAGTGGATGAAACCATGCGCCTGACGACCAAGGGACGGTTCGCCGTGACGGCGATGATCGACGTGACCATGCACGGCGTGCGGGGGCCGGTCACGCTTGCGGCGATCTCCGAGCGCCAGAGGATCTCGCTTTCGTACCTCGAGCAACTGTTCGGCAAGCTGCGCCGCCACGGCATGGTCGAGAGCGTGCGCGGTCCCGGCGGTGGCTACAACCTCGCGCGCGATGCGGGAACGGTGACGGTGGCCGACGTGATCCTCGCCGTCGACGAGCCGATCGACGCGACCCAGTGTGGAGGCCGCGAGAACTGCCTCGACGATCACCGCTGCATGACGCACGAGTTGTGGGCCGGGCTCAACGCCCACATCTTCAGCTACCTGGGGTCGGTCACGCTGGCCGACCTGGTCCGCCAGCAGCAGCAACCCCGTGGCGGCGAGCTCGCCGTTTTGCAGGATCACCGCCACCCTGCGGGCAGCGCCGCGTCGCCCGAGCCCGTGACCGCCGTCTGAGAATCCGGATACGGGCCGAGCCCGTGACAGCCATGAAACTGCCCATCTACCTCGATTATTCCGCGACCACGCCGGTCGACCCCCGCGTCGCGCAGAAGATGATTCCATTCCTGACCGAGCATTTCGGCAATCCGGCGTCGCGCTCGCACGCGTTCGGATGGGAGGCCGAGGCCGCCGTCGAGGAAGCGCGGGGCCACGTCGCGGATCTGGTCAACTGCGACTCCAAGGAGATCGTCTTCACGTCCGGCGCGACCGAGTCGATCAACCTCGCGCTGAAAGGCGCCGCCCACTTCTACAAGGACAAGGGCAGGCACCTCGTCACCGTCAAGACCGAGCACAAGGCGACGCTGGACACGATGCGCGAGCTCGAGCGCGAGGGATTCGAGGTCAGCTACCTCGACGTCGCGCCCGACGGGCTACTCGACCTCGCGCGCTTCGAGGCAGCGCTGCGTCCCGACACGACTGTCGTGTCGGTGATGTCGGTCAACAACGAGATCGGCGTCATCCAGGACATTCCCGCGATCGGGGAGATCTGCCGCTCGCGTGGAATCGTCTTCCACGTCGATTCCGCCCAGGCCACCGGCAAGCTGCCGATCGACCTCGCCACGCTCAAGGTCGACCTGATGTCGTTCTCCGCGCACAAGACCTACGGCCCCACGGGCATGGGCGCGCTGTTCGTCCGGCGCAAGCCGCGGGTGCGCATCGAGGCGCAGATGCACGGCGGTGGCCACGAGCGCGGCATGCGCTCGGGAACGCTGCCCACGCACCAGATCGTCGGCATGGGCGAGGCCTTCCGGCTCGCGAAGCTCGAGATGGCCGCGGGCAACGATCGCGTCCGGATGCTGCGCGATCGCCTGTGGAACGGCCTGTCGAAGATCGAGGAGGTCTACGTCAACGGGGACATGGACCGGCGCGTGCCGCACAACCTCAACGTCAGCTTCAATTTCGTCGAAGGCGAAAGCCTGATCATGGCGATCAAGGACGTCGCCGTGTCGTCGGGTTCGGCGTGCACGTCGGCGTCGCTGGAGCCCTCGTACGTGCTGCGCGCGCTCGGCCGCAGCGACGAGCTCGCGCACAGCTCGATCCGCTTTACCGTCGGTCGTTTCACGACCGAGGAGGAAATCGACTACACGGTGGCGCTGGTGCAGCGCAAGATCGCGAAGCTGCGGGAGCTGTCGCCACTTTGGGAAATGCATAAGGAAGGCGTCGACCTGGACACCGTCCAGTGGGCGGCGCACTAGGCAGGAGACGGACATGGCATACAGCGAAAAGGTCCTGGATCATTACGAGAATCCCCGCAACGTCGGGTCGTTCGCGAAGAGCGAGGACGGCATCGGCACCGGCATGGTCGGCGCACCCGCCTGCGGCGACGTCATGAAGCTGCAGATCAAGGTCGGCGCCGACGGCGTGATCGAGGACGCCAAGTTCAAGACCTACGGCTGCGGGTCGGCGATCGCGTCGTCGTCGCTCGTCACCGAATGGGTCAAGGGCAAGACGCTCGATCAGGCGATGGAGATCCGCAATACGCACATCGCCGAGGAGCTTGCGCTGCCGCCGGTCAAGATCCACTGCTCGATCCTGGCCGAGGATGCGATCAAGGCCGCGGTGGCCGACTACAAGGCGAAGCACCAGCCGGCCAGCGGGGCTGCGCCCGCGCTGCGCGCCGCCGACTGACGCCATGGCGATCACGCTGACCGAGAGCGCCGCGAGCCACGTCGCGGCATTCCTGAGCAAGCGGGGCAAGGGCGTCGGCCTGCGCCTGGGCGTACGCACGTCGGGCTGCTCGGGCCTCGCCTACAAGCTCGAATACGCGGACGAGGTGCGGCCCGAGGACAGGGAGTTCGAAAGCCACGGCGTGCGCGTCATCGTCGATCCGAAGAGCCTTCCGTATCTCGAGGGGATGGAGCTCGACTTTGCAAAGGAAGGATTGAACGAGGGCTTCAAGTTCAACAATCCGAACGTGAAGGACCAGTGCGGCTGCGGCGAGTCCTTTAACGTATAGCCGGCCCGGCAGCCGCGGCACGCGGCGATCGCATCGCCACGTACCGGGGTTGCTCGCGAAACTCACGCGCTGTCCCCTCCGCATTCCGCGCGACACGCCATTCGCCGCGGGCGGTGTCGCAGCGTAGCGCGCATCGTCGCATCATGATCGATTTCACCCGCAATCATTTCGAGCTGTTCGGCCTGCCCCTGCGCTTTCGCATCGACGCGCCGGCGCTCCAACGCGCCTACCGCGACCTGCAGCGCGACGTGCATCCGGACCGCTACGCCGGCGGTTCCGACCACGAGAAGCGCCTAGCCCTGCAGGCCTCGGCGCGCGTCAACGAGGCCTACCGGACGCTCGAGGACCCGGTGGCTCGGGCCGAGTATCTGCTGCAGCTCACAGGCATCGATGCGACGGCCGAGACCGACACGCGGTTGCCCATCGATTTCCTGACCCGGCAGCTCGAGCGGCGCGAAGACGCCGACGAGGCGCGCAGCGCGCACGACGAGCGCGCGCTCGCCGCGATCCTCGACGACGTGCGCCGGGAATCCGGCGCGCTGCTCGCCGACATGGAGGACGTGCTTGCCGGCGACGACCGCGAGCGGGCGCGCATGCGCGTGCGCGAATTGCGCTTTCTCGCCAAGCTCGACGACGACCTTCGCGAAATGCAGCTTGCCGAGCTCGACCGATGACGCTGTTCCAGATTTCCGAGCCCGGAGAATCCCCGCTGCCGCACGCAACGCGGCGCGCCGTGGGCATCGATCTCGGCACGACGAATTCGCTGGTGGCGACCGTGCGCAACGGCTCGCCGGTGGTGCTTCCCGACGTCGAGGGCCGGACACTGCTGCCCTCGGTCGTTCGCTACGGTGACCGTGGCGTCGACGTCGGTCACACGGCGCTCGCGCAGGCGGCCAGCGACCCGGGCAACACGTTCGCGTCGGTGAAGCGGCTGATGGGGCGCGGCATCGCCGACCTCGCCGACGATCGGCGCTATCCGTACCGGCTGGTCGAGGGCGAGGGCATGGTCCGGCTCGCGACCCGCTCGGGCATCAAGTCGCCGGTCGAGGTCTCGGCCGAAATCCTGAAGGTCCTGCGCCGGCGTGCGGAGGGATCGCTGGGCGGGGCGATCGACGGTGCCGTCGTCACGGTGCCGGCGTATTTCGACGACGCGCAGCGGCAGGCGACCAAGGACGCCGCGAAGCTCGCCGGACTGCCGGTGCTGCGGCTGCTCAACGAGCCGACGGCGGCGGCGATCGCCTATGGCCTCGACAATGCCTCCGAGGGCACCTACGCGGTGTTCGACCTCGGAGGCGGGACCTTCGACATTTCGATCCTGCGGCTGTCTCGCGGCGTGTTCGAGGTTCTCGCCACCAACGGCGACTCGGCGCTGGGCGGCGATGATTTCGACCATCGCGTGTTCTGCTGGGCGATCGAGGAAGCCGGGCTTGCGCCGCTCTCGGCCGCGGACGCGAGACGGCTGCTCACCCGGTCCCGCGAGGCGAAGGAGATGCTGACCGGACACGACTCGGCCCCGATCGCGGCGGTGCTTTCGGACGGTACGCGCGTCGATCTGACGCTGACGTCGACGACGTTCACGACGATCACCGGGACGCTCGTCGCCAAGACGCTCGCTCCGGTGAAGCGCGCGCTGCGGGACGCGCGGCTCGAGCCGGCGGACATCAAGGGCGTCGTGCTGGTGGGAGGTGCGACGCGGATGCCGCAGATCCGCCGCGCGGTCGCCGAGTTCTTCGGACAGCCGCCGCTCACCAACCTGAATCCCGACGAAGTCGTGGCGGTCGGTGCTGCGATCCAGGCGAACAAGCTCATCGGCAATCGCGAGCGCGACGACGACTGGCTGCTGCTCGACGTAATCCCGCTGTCGCTCGGCATCGAGACCATGGGCGGGCTCGCCGAGAAGATCGTCCCGCGCAATTCGACGATCCCCGTCGTGCGCGCGCAGGATTTCACGACCTTCAAGGACGGCCAGACGGCGATGGCGCTGCACGTCGTCCAGGGCGAGCGCGAGAAGGTCGCCGACTGCCGCTCGCTCGCGCGTTTCGAGCTGCGCGGCATTCCGCCGATGGTCGCGGGCGCCGCGCGCATCCGCGTGTCCTTCGACGTCGACGCCGACGGCCTGCTGTCGGTCTCGGCGCGGGAGCAGACGACGGGCCTCGAGGCGTCGATCGCCGTCAAGCCTTCGTACGGCCTGACCGACGCCGAGATCGCGCGCATGCTCGAGGAATCCTTCGCCCATGCGGCGGACGATGCCGGTGCACGGGCGCTGGTCGAGACCCGCGTCGAGGCCGAGCGCATCGTCGGCGCCACCGAGAGCGCGCTCGGCGCCGACGGCGACCTGCTCGACGCCGAGGAGCGGGCGGTGATCGAGCACGCACTGACCGTGGTGCGTGGCGCCGCGACCGGCGATGACCGGCGGGCACTGTCCGCGGCGATCGACGCGCTCAATGCGGCGACCGCCGATTTCGCCGCACGTCGGATGAATTGCAGCGTCGCGCGTGCGCTCTCGGGCCGCCGCGTCGACGCGCTGGGCTAGTTCCCAGCCGATGATCGGGCGCTGAACCGATGACCGAGATCGTCGTACTTCCGCATGCCGAGCTGTGCCCCGAGGGCAGGACCTTCGAAGGCAAGCCCGGCGTGTCGCTGCTGGACAACCTGCTCGAGCAGGGTATCGAGGTCGAGCACGCCTGCGAGAAATCCTGCGCCTGCACGACCTGCCACGTCATCGTCCGCGAAGGCTTCGCCGCGCTGCCGGAGGCCTCGGAGGACGAGGACGACCTGCTCGATCGGGCATGGGGCCTGACGCCGGTGTCGCGGCTGTCGTGCCAGGCGGTGGTCGGCGACACGCGGCTGGTCGTCGAGATCCCCAGATACACGATCAACTACGCGACGGAGGGCAAATGAACGAGACGACGTGCCCCGGGGGACGTCGACGATGAAGTGGACCGATTCGCTCGAGATCGCGATCGCGCTCGCCGACGCGCATCCGGACGTCGACCCGGCGACCGTCCGTTTCACCGATCTCCACAACTGGGTGCGCGCACTGCCCGGCTTCGACGACGATCCGAAGCACAGCGGCGAGAAGATCCTCGAAGCGATCCAGCAGGCCTGGATCGACGAGTGCTGACCATCGCCGGGCACCGGCGACCCTGACGGTCGCACGCGCCTGCTCCGATCGCCGCGCGCCTTGGAAGACCGTCAGGCGAAGAGGTTGAGCACCGCGTCGAGGCCGCAGTGGTCGATTGCGTGCGTCGCTTGCGCGCGCACTTTCGGCTTGGCGCGGTAGGCGACGGACACGTCGGCGGCGGCGAGCATCGGCAGGTCATTCGCCCCGTCCCCGATCGCCACCGCGATTCCGTCTTCGCCCCGGCAGCGATCGGCGAGCATCGAGAACATCGCGGCCTTGCCCTGCGCATCGACAATGTCGCCCACGAGCCGGCCGGTCAGCTTGCCGTCGCGGATTTCCAGCACGTTCGACAGCGTGCAGTCGATGCGCAGCCTTGCCTGCAGCCGGTCGGTGAAGAACGTGAAGCCCCCCGACACGAGCAGGGTCCGCGCGCCGATCGCGCGCAGGGTTTCCAGCAACCGCTCGGCACCCGGCGACAGCCGCAGCCGCTCGTCGTAGACCCGCTCGAGTGCTGCGACCGGCAATCCGGCCAGCAGCGCGACGCGGCGCGCGAGGCTTTCGCGAAAGTCGATTTCGCCGCACATCGCCGAGGCCGTGATCGCCGCGACCTCGGGCTTGATGCCCATCATGTCCGCGATCTCGTCGACGCATTCGATCGTGATCAGCGTCGAATCCATGTCCATCGCCACCAGCCGCACACGCTCGAGCGTCCGCTCGCGCGGGACGCTCGCCCAGTCGTAGTTCGCCGCGGCGAGCGCCTCGGCGACGCCGCCGAGCTGACGTGGTGCGGACAGGCGGAACGCCTCGCATCGGCCGCGCGTCATCGGCTCGACGCCCTCCGCCTGCGTCAGGGCGAGCAGGACATCGAGGTC
>DAHUXO010000111.1 GCA_027307095.1 Betaproteobacteria bacterium
TCATGGGAATTCGCGGGCTGCGGCGGAATGGCTGCCTGGAGCAGAATTGCCCATACAGTAACTGCCTAGGCAGACACTGTCAAGGCTTGGGCTTGACGAGGACTGGACGGCGACTGGACGGCGACCGGCTACGCGCCGGCGAGCAGGAAATCGGCGAGCTCGGCGAATCCCGCGCCCGCGTCTTGCGTCGTGATGTAGGCCGGTGACTGGGCGATCCGGTCGAGGAAGCGCCGAAGGTTGGCCACGCCCACGGCGTTGGGGAAAAACGCGAACATCGGCGCGTCGTTGGGCGAGTCACCGGCAAACACGAAGGCATCGCGCGCTGCGTCGACGTCGATCGAGAATGCCTCGCGCATCAGCATCCGCGTCGTCGCCAGCTTGTCGTAGTCGCCGAACCACCCGTTGACGTGGATCGAGCTCACCTTGGCCGTCATTCCCTGCGCTTCCATCAGCGCGACGACGCGGTCGACCGCGGCCCGCGGCAGCGCCGGCACGTCCTCGCACCAGTCGATCGCGAGGTCGGTCTCGCGATAGAGCTGGTCGGAGGCGAGCGCGCTGCCCGGCACGTCCTTCAGGATCCGGGCACCGATCGCCGCGATCCGCGCCCGCTGTGCCGCGCGCTCGGCGTCCGACGCGACGAAGCGCCGCAGGAGTCTGCGCGTGCCCTCGTCGTAGCGCATGTAGAACGCGCCGTTCTCGCCGACCACCGCGTCCACCGGCCACATGCGGGCGATGTGGTCGCACCAGCCGGCCGGGCGGCCGGTGACCGGAACGACAACCCGGCCCGCCGCGTGCAAGCGCTGCAATGCGAAGTACGCCTCGGCGGTCAGCTTGCCGTCGGAGCTCAGCGTGTCGTCGATGTCGGTCAGGACGAAGCGGATGCCGCGACGCACGGTGTCCGGCATGCTCGACAAGGGCGCGGGCGCGTTCATCGAAAAACCGGGTCAGACCCTGATTTCGAAAAACGGAAAAACGGGGTCAGACCCTGATTAAAAACGTGGTGCGTCCCTGTTTTCATCACGATCCGAGGTGCGCCGCGACGCGCGCGCGCTGCGCGGCGGACATCGGCAGACCGCACTTAGTGCGGCGCCACAGCACGTCCTGCGCGCTCTGCGCCCATTCGTCGCTCACCAGGTGCGAGACCTCGCGCTCGGTGAGTTGTGCGCCGAAATCCTCGCCGAGATCCGCGGCCTTGCGCGCGTCGCCCAGGATCGCCGGCGCGCGCGTGCCGTGGCGCTTCGCGAGCGCGCGCAGCAGCTCGGGGTCGAGCGCCGGGTAGCGCTTGCAGAGATCGCCGAGCCATGCCGCCCGGTCGCCGCGGGGCAGGTCCCCGCCCGGCAGCTGCGCGGTGCCAGTCCACGCGTTCTTCATGCCCGGGAAGAACGGCCGCAATTCGACCAGCGCCGCCTCGGCGAGCTTGCGATACGTCGTGATCTTGCCGCCGAACACCGACAGCAGCGGCGCGCGGCCCCCGTCCCCCGCTGCGGGCGCCTGCGCGTCGACCTTGAGCACGTAATCGCGCGTGATCGCCGACGGATCGTGCGCGCCGTCGTCGTAGAGGGGCCGCACGCCGCTGTAGGTCCACACGATGTCGCGCTGCGCGAGCGGCCGCTCGAGATACGCATTGGCGAGCTCCAGCAGGTAATCGGTCTCCTCGGCGCTGATCGACGGATGCGCGTAGTCGTCGACGGGGACGTCGGTGGTGCCGATCAGCGAATACCGGTCCTGGTAGGGGATGACGAAGACGATGCGCTTGTCGGCGTTCTGCAGGATGTAGGCGTGGTCTTCCGCGTGCACGCGAGGCACGACGATGTGGCTGCCCTTGACGTGCCTCACGCGCGCGCCCACCGGCGCGTCGCTGACCTTGCCCAGCACGTCGGCGACCCAGGGGCCGGCGGCGTTGACCAGCGCGCGCACGCTGACCTCCGACGTCGCTCCGTCGCGGGAGGCGAGGGTCGCGCGCCACAGCCCGCCCTCGCGCCGGGCACCTTCGAGCGTGGTGCGCACGCGGATCGCGGCGCCGCGCGCTCGTGCGTCGATCGCGTTCAGCACCACCAGGCGCGCGTCGTCGACACGTGCGTCGGCATAGACGAAGCCGTTGCGAAAGCGCGGCTTGAGGCCCGCGCCGTAGCGGCTGCCGCCGAGCCGCGTCGCGAAGGATTTCGGCAGCGTCATCCTTCCGCCGAGCCGGTCGTAGAGGAACAGCCCGGCGCGGATCATCCACTTCGGCCGCAGGTGCGGCTCGTGCGGCAGCACGAACAGCAGCGGCTCGATGATGTGCGGCGCGGCGTGCAGCAGGACCTCACGCTCGGCGAGCGCCTCGGCCACCAGCCGGAACTCGTAATGTTCGAGATAGCGCAGCCCGCCGTGGATCAGCTTGGTGCTCCACGACGACGTGTGCGCGGCGAGATCGTCGCGCTCGACCAGCAGCACCGAGAGTCCGCGCCCCGCGGCATCGCGCGCGATGCCCGCGCCGTTGATGCCGCCGCCGATCACCAGCAGGTCGTAGGTGCGCGTCTCCATGGGCGAAGCCCGCGATTTTACCGGATGCAGGCTGGAAGCAGGCCGGACGCGGCAGGGACTCCGGTTGCGGGCCGGGCGAGCGCGTCGGCAGTGCTAGGATTGGCGTTCATTCGCGAGGATAGCCGCATGAACATCGTCCCCGAAGTCGCCGCGCTCGACACCGAGATGCGCCGCTGGCGCCACCACCTGCACGCGCATCCGGAGACCGCGTTCGAGGAAGTCGCGACCGCCGCCTATGTCGCCGAGCGCCTGCGCTCGTTCGGCCTCGAGGTCCATACCGGGCTCGCCAAGACCGGCGTCGTCGGCGTGCTGTCGAACGGCAACTCGCACGAGTCCATCGGGCTGCGGGCCGACATGGATGCGCTGAACGTCGAGGAGCAGACGGGCGTGCCGCACGCGTCGAACCACCGCGGCCGCATGCACGCGTGCGGCCACGACGGCCACACGACGATGCTGCTCGCCGCGGCCAGGGCGATGGCGCAGCGCCGCCGCTTCGACGGGACCGCGTATTTCATCTTCCAGCCCGCCGAGGAGAACGAAGGCGGCGGCCGCGTCATGGTCGAGGAGGGCCTGTTCGACCGCTTCCCGATGCGCGCCGTCTACGGCATGCACAACTGGCCGCGGATGCCCGCCGGGACCTTCGCGATGCGCGAGGGCGCGCTGATGGGCGCCTACGACATCTTCGAGATCATCGCGACCGGGAAGGGCGCGCACGCGGCGATGGCCTACCAGTCCAAGGACCCGATGCTGTTCGCGGCGCATGCGATCCAGGCGCTGCAGACGATCGTGTCGCGCAACATCCATCCGCTGGAAACGGGCGTGGTCAGCGTCACGCAGGTGCACGCCGGTGACACCTGGAACGTCATTCCGGAACGGGTGGTGCTGCGCGGGACCGTGCGGACCTTCAAGCACGAGGTGCAG
>DAHUXO010000114.1 GCA_027307095.1 Betaproteobacteria bacterium
GCCCGGGGGCCTACCTCCTGGACGACGGCTTCACAGCGCGCGTGATGTCGTCGCTGCCCGCGCCGGCGCGGCCGGCGGCGTGGCGCAAGCCGGTGGTGGGCGCGCTGTGGACCGCTGCGGCGGTCGGCTTCGCGATGACGCTCCCGGGCACCGCGATCGACCTGACACGCCAAGCGTTCCGGCTGTTCGCGGGGAAGCCGTTCGCGCTGTCCGACATTGCGCTGCTGCTCGCGGTCGCCGCCGGCGGCATGTGGACGACCGCCTGGCTCACCTGGCGCCGCGCCTAGCAACAGCAGGGACGGAAAAACAGGGACGCACCACGTTTTCCCTATGTTGAAGCGCTTGCGCACTACGACTTGGGAAAACGTGGTGCGTCCCTGTTTTTACGGCTTCGGAAAACGTGGTGCGTCCCTGTTTTTCCGTCCCTGTTTTTCGGTTACTCGTCCTTCAGCGTGAAGTTGATCTCGACCGACGCCTTGTAAGGCGTACCTTCGCCGACGCATTTCCAGTCAGAGAGAGTGTCGCGCACGGTGCGGTCGAACACCCGCGGCGGTTGCGAGGACGTGATGTCGACGTTGGTCACGTTGCCCTTGCCGTCGATGGTCAGGATCGCCACGACCTTGCCTTTGCGGATCTCCCTGCGGATCGCGTCGCGCGGGAATGGTGGTGACTCGCGCTGGCTGCAGGACACGCCCTGCCGGATCGCGGGCTTCGGCGGGGCGGGTGGTGCGACCGGCGCCGGCGGCGCGATGACGACCGGCGCGGGCGGCGGCGTCGTCACCGGAGCGGCAATCACCGGCTGCTCGGGTGGCGGCGTCGGCACCTGGATTTCGGGCGGCGGAACAAAGGGCTGCTCGACCTTCGGCGGCTCGACGATCCGCTTCGGCGGCGGCGGCGGCGGCGGCGGTGGCGGCGGCGGGAGCTTGATCTCCTTGACGATCGTGGCCTCGAGCGGCTTCTTGATCACCTGGATGACGCGCGTGCCGAGACCCGTCAGCAGCGCCCAGATCACCAGGACGTGGATGAGGATGACGACCGTGATCCCGATCAGGTGCCGGGTCGGGTCTCGCTGCTGTCTTGCGAAATCCATTGCGTGGTGACTCCGTTTGCCGGGAAATCGGCGAGCGCGCCCGGGTCAGGGCTCGTTGATGAACTGCTCGCTTCCCACGATGCCGATCTTGGTCAGGCCCAGGCGCTGTGTCAGCGCCATCACCTCGGCGACGACCGCATACTTGGCGAGCTTGTTGGGCCGCAGGTGAATCTCGGGTTGCGTGGGTTCCGCTGCGGCAGCCTTGATCTTGTCCTCGAGCGACGCCCGGTCGGGCACCACTTCCCCGTTCCAGTAGATCTTGCCCGCGTCGTCGATGTCGAGGTTGACGACCTCGGGCAGCACCAGCGGCGGCGGCGGATTGCCGGTCGGCATGTTCAGGTTGACCGAGTGCAGCTGGATCGGAATGGTGATGATCAGCATCACCAGCAGCACCAGCATCACGTCGATCAGCGGCGTGGTATTGATGTCGATCATGACATCGAGGTCCTTCGACCCGCTGCCCCCGCCCACATTCATGGCCATGACAGGATCCTTGTGCTCTTGACGGTGGTCACCGGCCTCAGCCGCCGCTGACGTTGCGGGCCGGCGGCTCGAGGACGAACGCGATCTTGGCGATGCCTGCGCGCTGGCAGGCGTAGATCACGCGCCCCACGCCCTCGTAGATGCCGCGCGAGTCGCCGCGGATCTGGACCTTGGGCTGCGGGACCAGCACCGCGATTTTCTTGAGGCGGTCGACCAGCGCATTGGTCGTCGGGATGTTGAGGTCGTTCCAGTAGATGCGATCCTCGGTGTCCACCGAGATCGTGATGTCCTCGGGAGTGGTCTGGCGGATCTCGTTGCGCTCCTTCGGCAACTGCACCGGTATCGAATTGCGCACGACCGGCACCGTGATCAGGAAGATGATCAGCAGCACCAGCATCACGTCGACCAGCGGCGTGGTGTTGATCGTCGAGATCGCTTCGTCTTCGTCGTCGGACGCGCCGACGTTCATCGCCATGATGGCTACGCCTTGGCGGGCGACTGCTGCGCGGACAGCAGCACGGCGTGCAGGTCGGAGCCGAAGCCGCGCACCTGCTCCATCGCCGACTTGTTGCGGCGGATCAGCCAGTTGTACCCGAGCACCGCGGGTACCGCGACGGCCAGGCCGATCGCCGTCATGATCAGCGCCTCGCCCACCGGGACCGCGACCTTGTCGATCGATGCCTGGCCGGCGATGCCGATCGCGGTCAGCGCGTGGTAGATGCCCCAGACCGTGCCGAACAGCCCGACGAACGGGGCCGTCGAACCAACGGTGGCCAGGAACGCGAGGCCGTCCTGGGTGCGGCTTTGCACGTTGTCGATCGCGCGCTGGATCGACATGCTGATCCAGGTGTTGAGGTCGACGTTGCCGAGCAGGCCTTCGTGCTTGCTCGTGGCTTCCATCCCCGACTCGGCGATGAAGCGGTAGGGGCTGCCCTTCTTCAGGCTCTCGGCGCCCTTCTGGACGGTCGACGCCGTCCAGAAATGCTTGGCGGCGGCGCGCGCCTGGCTGCCCATCTTCGACTGCTCGTACACCTTGGTGATGATGATGTACCAGCTTCCCATCGACATCAGGACTAGGATGCCGAGGGTGATGCGTGCGATCAGGTCACCGCCTTTCCACAGCGCTTCGAGCCCGTAGGGGTTGTCGACGATGTCGGTGCCCTTCGCAGCGGGCGCGGCCGGCGCAGCGGGAGGAGTCGTCGCATCGGTGGGGGCCGCTGGAGCGGCTGGTGCGGCAGGCGCGGTCGAGGGGGTTTGCGCCTGCGCGGCGATCGGCATGATGGCGCCGGGCACGGCAATCATCAGGGCCGCGGCCAGCATGGCCAGACGGATCAGCTTCGACATGGTGTCTCCAGGCTATTGTTGAGCATTCGACATACGTTGCCGGTGGGTGTCTGGCTTCTGGCGGCGAAGCAGGAGAAACCCGACCGGCAACACGGCAGGCATTGGACGCTCGTCCGACTCCCTGAGTGCGGCTCGCTCGCCAAACCGGTTTCCGGCCTCTCCATCCGCCGAGCCCCGCCACGGGTTCGACCAGAGGCTCGGTGGCCGCAAGCGTGAAACGCGTCGGCCCCGCTGGGCGCGCAGGCCAAGCACCGCCAGAAAAACGCGGAATTCTACACCAAGGCGGGGCAATGTCCATCCTAATGCGGGCATGCCGGACGGGCGGCCCTCAGCGGCTCACGGGCGCTGAGGGCCTCCCGGCAAGCGCCCGAGCGCGTTCCGTCGCGGATGCGGGCGTCCGATCCCGCTCCCGGACCGGCTCGTCGCCTGCCCATTGTGGCGGCGCGGCCGGAATCCCCACGATCGATGCTGCCGGGACCGTCGCGCGACCGCGATTCGAACTGCCGCAATTCGAACCACGTGAATCCGGATCGGTGGCCTGCCGCATCGAATCGACGACCGGACCCGAATCGACAAACTGACTCGATTGAACCGACGACCGGCACTGGATCAGAAACGAGGAGACTGGCGATGAAACGCTACAAGACGAACACACCCCGCGCCGCGTTCGCGCTCGCGGCCGCAGCACTGACCGCGCTGACCATCGGCATCGCCGTCGTGTTGCCGGCGCATGCCGACGTCGATCGGGCCAGCGAAGCGACGATGGCTGCCGCCGACCGCGACGCCGGCTCGGCGGCCGCGATCGCGCCGGAGCTGCCGCACGTCGATCGCATCGACGTCGTCGCCATCCGCGAACCCGGTGTGTCGGTACGGGCGCACGCGCGCTACCCCGGGGCACGGCTGACGGTGCCGCCCGATGCTGCCGGCTAATGGATCAGCGGGATCACCGCGGCGAGGTCGTAGTCGCGAATGGCGCGGATCTTGTCCTCGAGCTGCAGATAGCGCGCCGCCTTGATCGGGGGCAACACCCGTATCAGCCGGTTGTAGAGCCGGTGCCGCGCCCGGATCTCCGCATCGTCGGCAGCGATGGACGCCGCCGCGAGCTGCTTCGCATAGGGATTGGACATCGGCTCGGCTCGGGAAAGCTGGCCTTCGAGCGACACCGCTCTCTGCTGGCCGACCACGGTGAGCGCACGCTGGTACTGGTCGTACAGCGGCCAGAATTTCTTCGCTTCGGCGGGCGTCAGCGCGAGCTTCGACGCGACGAATGCCTTCTTGTCCGCTTTGGCCGCATCGCGCAGCGCCTGCATGTCGGTGACGTCGGCGACACTGCCCTGGGCGCTCGCGAACTGCGCCGCAGTCGCCGCGACGGCGAGCACGGCCACTGCCAGGAGCCTCTTCATTGCATTTCCCCCGTTGTTGGACGCGGTCCGGTCCACGGCGGACTTTTTAGCACACTTGCCCGACGCCCGCACGTTCACGCTGCGCTCTGGACCCAGAACACGTACATGCCGGCAAATGCATGCGGGAACTCGGCCTCGAAATCGTTCCAGGCGCGAAGGTCGGTCATTGCCGGATCGTCGGGATGGCGCTCGGCATACCGGATCGCGACCCCCGGCGCGAGCAGGAAGCCCAGGAACCGCAGGTCGAGGCTCGCCAGCATCCCGCGCAGCTGCGACAGGGTGTAGCGCCGCTCCTGCGCGTGGAACAGCAGGTCGCGGCACTCGCAGGTTCCGTAGAAATCTCGCAGCAACGCGAGCTCCGCGAAGGCCCCCTCCCCGCCCTGGCCTCCACCCGCTGCCATCAGGTCCTGGCGGCAGCGGCGTATCCCTTCCGGCGTGGGTGCGTAGCCTTGCGTGGCGATGAACCGCGTCGCGGCGACGATGACCTCGCGCGCCTTGTCGCTGTAGAGGCCGATGCGCATGAAGCCTCCGGGGCGCAGCAGCGAGCACAGCGTTCGCCATCCGGCAAGCGGATCGGCGAGGTGATGCAGCACACCGGTGGCCGCGACGACGTCGAAGCTGCGGCCGATCGCACCGAGCCCGAGAATGTCGGCTTGCGCGTGTTCGAGGTTGCGCAAGCCGAGCTCGCGCGCCTTGCGCTCGGCATAGACGACGCTGGCAAGGCTCAGATCGACGGCGAGCACGCGGGCCCGCGGAAACTGCCGCGCGGTCTCGATCGACTCCTGGCCCGTCCCGCATCCCGCGACCAGGATGTCGAGGTCGCGGCTGTCGTCGATCGGGGGCAACGCCGCCAGCGGGAACAGCCTGCGCAGGTGCGCAGCGATGCCCGGTTCGGGATCAGCGGGAGGCGACTTGACCCAGCGCGGGTACGGATGCTCCTCGTACTGCTGCCTGACACGCTGCGAGATCGCGTCGTCGATCGTCGTCAGCCGAGGCATGGTCTCGCGCAACTTCCGCTCCTCGAGCGGTTCCGCGACCTGCTGCGCGAGGAGCGCGGCGACGGGGCCGGGCCACGATCGGGCGAGCAGCGTCTCGATGCCGGCGATTGTCTCCAGCGGGAAATACGATCCGACCGACGCGAGCATTGGCGCCGAAACCTCGCCGCCCTGCCGGATGGCGGTCACGAGCTCGTCGCGCAACCGCGTCGCGCGCTCCGCTTCGGCATCGGCGGTGGCGAAGACATAGTCATTGAGGTCGCACTGCCGCGCCAGCGCGCAGCGAAATGCCAGCGCATCGCCGACCGCCATTGCGCCATCAAGCTCAGCGGCGCCGCCTTCGACCTCATCGAGCATCGCGTGCCTGGCCATGGTCAGGAAGCGCTCCATCGCGACGTCGCAGGCCTGGGCGCTTTCGAGCAGCATGCGCAGCAGCGCATCACCGGCCACAGCGGCGAAGCCGCCTGACCCGAAAAGTTCCGCTCCCAGGAGGCGCTCGGGCCATGCGCGCGACGCGCGGGCCACGCATTCGCCGATTACGGGGTCGCACCGGATCAGCCGGATGCAGGCCGCGGCAAGATCGGACGGGCGCAACCAGGCCTCGGCCAGTGCGCGCAGCGCGAGGATGTGGAAGTCGGGCGCGCCCGCGAGCGAGGCCTCGGCACCGTCGAAGGTCGCGCCCCGCAGGCATTGGGCGAACGCACTCCGGATGTCGGGCGTGTCCACCGACTGGAGCGCGCGGGCGTACGAGGCCAGCGCCGCGTCCGAGTGCCCGAGGACGTACAGCGCGTTGCCGAGGTTGGCATGGGCCTCGGCGAAATCGGGCCGCAGCGCGAGCGCCCGGCGATAGCAGTCGATCGACTCGGCGA
>DAHUXO010000118.1 GCA_027307095.1 Betaproteobacteria bacterium
TCGCGTGGCCGCTCGGACTCCAGCAGGGGGGGCTCACGCTGGCCACGAGCCTCGGCGCCTGCTGCAATGCAGGACTGCTGCTCTGGTTCCTGCGGCGCAAGGGCTACTACCGGCCCCGGCCCGGCTGGCCCGCGTTCGCGCTCAAAGTGCTGGTCGCGGTCGGCGCGCTCGCGGCACTGCTCGCGTGGCTTTCAGGCACCGATGCCTCGTGGCTGCACGCCGGGATTCTGAGCAGGGTCGGTCGCCTCGCCACGATGATCGTCGCCGGGGGGCTCGTCTACTTCGGCGTCCTGTTCGCGCTGGGTTTCCGGATCGCTCATTTCAGCCGCCGCGAGGCGCCGCTTCCAGCCGCCATCCCGCAGGAGCCGAATGACGGGCAGTGATGCGCACGGGCCCCTGCGCTGGAGACGCGGCGACACGCTTCGCTGCGGAGCCGGGCTTCCCTGGCCTCCCGCGGGACAGATCCTGGCCGAAGTCCGGGAATCAGTTCGGCCCACTGCCCTTGCGGTGCGGGCAGCGCGGCTTCGTGCAGTCGGCGTAGAGGTAGAGCGCATGCTCGCTGATCGCGAATCCGCGATCCTTCGCGATCCGCGCCTGGCGCTTCTCGATCTCGGCGTCGTAGAACTCCTCGACGCGGCCGCATTGCATGCAGACGAGATGGTCGTGATGCTTGCCCTCGTTGAGCTCGAAGACCGCCTTGCCGGACTCGAAGTGATGGCGGACGAGCAGGCCGGCCTGCTCGAATTGCGTCAGAACCCGATAGACGGTGGCGAGGCCGATGTCGAGACCCTCGGCCAACAGCAGCTTGTAGACATCCTCGGCGGTCAGATGACGGACCTTCGACGTCTCGAACAGGTTGATGATCTTGAGGCGCGGTACCGTCGCCTTCAATCCTGCGCTCTTGAGATCCTGGGATGTGCTCATTGAGGGCCCCGGAAGGCGGCGTGGCGTGAATCGTCACGGCTATAATAGCCATTTGCCCGGATGATTCCCATAGTGCAGCCCCGAACGATTTCCCCAGGCGTACGCACGCTCGCCGCCGCAGTGGCGTTCGCAGCCGCCGTCGCCGGCCTCGGCGGCTGCGCGACGGCGGACCAGTACGTGCCGACGTGGCGTTCGTTGGGCGTGTACAAGATCGACATCAACCAGGGCAACTACCTGTCGCAGGACATGGTCGACAAGCTCAAGGTCGGGATGACGCAGCAGCAGGTGCGCCTCATCCTCGGAACGCCGCTGATCGAGTCGCCGTTCCGCACGGACCGCTGGGACTACGTCTACGAGTTCACGAAGCAGGGTGACCTGCGCGAGCACCGCAATTTCACCGTCTGGTTCGCCGACGGCAAGGTGACGCGCTGGGAAGGCGACAAGATGCCGCAGTCCGTCGTCGAGCTCAACCGCTCCGCCGCCGCCAAGGCGCTCCCTCCCAAGGGCTCGGCAGGCGCGGGATGGTGGGACCGTTTGCTCGACATCTTCCGCAAGAAGTGACGATCCAATGACCGCGCAAGCGATGCGCGTGAGGGTCGCGATCGCCGGCGCCGGCGGGCGGATGGGACAGGCGTTGATCGACGTCATGGCCGATGCGCCCGACGTCGAGCTCGCGGCCGCGCTCGACGTCGCGGGCAGCCCGGCGCTCGGATCCGACGCCGGCGCCCGCACCGGCCGGACGACCGGCATCCGGATCGCTGCCGACATCGACGCTGCGCTGCGCGCATCGGATGTCCTGATCGATTTCACCCGTCCCGCAGGCACCCTCGTGCACCTGGCCGCATGCGAAAGGCTGGGTGTCGCGGCGGTCGTGGGAACCACGGGTTTCGATCCTGCCGCCAGGGAGGAGATCGTCGAGCGTTCGCGCAGGGTTCCCATCGTCTTCGCGCCGAACATGAGCGTCGGCGTCAATGTCCTGATCGAGCTGGTCGAACTCGCGGCCGCGCGCCTCGGATCCGAGTTCGACATCGAGATCCTCGAGATGCACCACCGGCACAAGGTCGATGCGCCATCGGGCACGGCGCTGCGCCTGGGCGAGGCGGCGGCCAAGGGCGCCGGCCGGTCGCTGGCGGAGCACGCTGTCTATGCGCGTGAAGGCGCAACCGGCGAGCGCAAGCCCGGGGCGATCGGCTTCGCCACCCTTCGCGGCGGCGACGTCGTGGGTGAGCATACGGTCGTCTTCGCCGGCCCGGGCGAGCGCCTCGAGCTCACGCATCGCGCAAGCTCGCGCGGCAATTTCGCCGCCGGTGCACTGCGCGCTGCGCGGTTCGTCGCCGCCAAGCGCGCCGAGCGGGTCACCGGCCTTTTCGACATGGCCGACGTGCTCGGCATTCGCTGAGCGCCTCCCGCGAAAACGCGCGCGAAAACCCGGGACGCACCACGTTTTCGAAAACCCGGGACGGACCACGTTTTCTGTGCCGAAAACGTGGTCCGTCCCGGGTTTTAAACGTGGTGCGTCCCTGATTTCCTGGGGCAGAGGCTATGCCGCAACGCGTTCGCGCGTACCGAGCCGATCGATCTCGATCGCGGCCTTGGCGAGCGCCGCCTGCCTGCTCGCGTCGCTGATCGCAAGGCCTTCGGCGTAGACGAATTCGACGTCGGTGATCCCGAGGAAGGCCAGGAAGTCGCGCACGTACGCCGTCTGCAGGTCGCGGGGCGTTCCGGCATAGAGTCCGCCGCGGGTCGCGAACACGTAAGCCTTCTTGCCGGTCAGCATCCCGACCGGTCCCTTCTCGGTGTAGCGGAACGTGACGCCGGCACGGGCGATGTGGTCGAAATACGCCTTGAGCACCGACGGAATGCCGAAGTTGTACATCGGCAGGCCCAGCACGATCGTGTCTGCGCGCTTCAGTTCCGCGATGAGAGCGTCCGACGCGGCGACGACGGCCTGCTGCTCCGCCGTGCGCGCCTCGGGCTTGGCGCTGAAGGCGCCGAAGCGCGCGGCGGTAAGGTGCGGCACCGGGTCGCGCGCCAGGTCGCGCACGATGATCCGGGTGCCCGGTTCGGTGGCGCGGCGGTTGTCCACGAACGCGTCCGCGAGTCGGCTCGATTGTCCGGCGTCGCCGAAAATGCTGGTCTTCAGTTGCAGCAGGGTCATGGCATCGATCCTCGGAAGCGAGCGTCATTGCTCGATGACTTCATTGTTCTATTCAATGGTTCAATTAAAAAGCGCAAAATGTCGATCCAAACGATCGATAAATTGGATCAATGATCTTGAAAACGGATCCTTCCGGGCGTGCCTCGCCCCGCCCAAGCGACGAGCAGGCGGGCACGCCCGAGCCGCGCATCACGCTGGAGCAGTGGCAGGCGCTGGTCGCCGTCGTCGACGCCGGGAGCTACGCGAAGGCATCGCAGGCGCTCCACAAGAGCCAGTCGACGCTCACCTATGCCGTGCAGAAGCTCGAGTCGCTGCTCGGGGTCAAGGCATTCGAGATCCGCGGCCGCAAGGCGGTCCTGACGCCGACCGGCCGCATGCTGCACAGGCGCGCGCGGATCCTGCTCGACGAGGCGCGCGGCATCGAGCAAGCGGCGAAGATCGTGTCGGCGGGCTGGGAACCGGAAATCCGGATCGCGGCGGACATCGTCTTTCCATACGACCTCCTGCTCGAGGCTTTTGATCGCTTCGGCGCCGAGAGTCCGCACACGCGGATCGAGCTGATCGAATCGGTGCTGATGGGCAGCAGCGAGGCGCTGACCGAGCGGCGCGCGGACCTCGCGATCAGCGGACAGGTCCCGCAGGGTCACGCGTTCGAGGCGCTCGCCCGGCTGCGCCTGATCCCCGCCGCACATCCGGACCACGCGCTGCACCGGCTCGCCCGCCCGCTGACGCAGCGCGACCTGCGCGGCCAGCGCCAGCTGGTCGTGCGCGAGTCGGACGCGAGACGCGCGACCAAGCCGACGCTCGAGGCTGCGCAGCGCTGGACGGTGAGCCATGTCTCGACGTCGATCACGGCGGCGACGATGGGGCTCGGTTTCGGCTGGTATGCGGAAGATCGCATCCGGCGCGAGCTCGCCGCCGGCACGTTGAAGGAGCTTCCGATGCGCGACGGCGGTGAGCGCTTCATCGAGCTGTACCTCGTGTACGCTGATCGCGACAATGCCGGACCGGGCATGTTGCGGCTGGCGCAGATCGTCCGCGAGGGCACTGAAGAGGCGTGCTCGCGCAGGGGCACGACCGGCAGGACAACCCGAGGACGCGGAGGCGACCGTGGACAATCCGTTTGATCTGAGCGACCGCATCGCGCTGGTCACCGGGGGCGGCTCCGGGCTGGGGCTCGGGATCGCGCGAGCGCTCGGGCGAGCCGGTGCGCAGGTCGTGCTGAACGGCCGCAATGCCGGAAGGCTCGACGCTGCCGCCGCGGAACTCGCGCGCGAAGGACTCGCGGCCTCGGTGCAGGCGTTCGACGTCGGCGATGCCGCCGCGGTCGGCGCGGGCATCGGCGCGATCGAGCAGCGCCACGGCCGCGTCGACATCCTCGTCAACAATGCCGCCCTCAATCGCCGCGCAGCGCTGGACGCGATGACGCTGGAGGCATGGCGGGAAATCCAGGCCGCGAACGTCGATGGCCCGTTCCTGGTCACGCGCACGGTCCTGCCCGGCATGAAGGCGCGGCGCCGCGGCAAGATCATCAACGTGTGCTCGCTCGCCGCCGATCTCGGCAGGCCGCGAATCGTCGCCTACGCCACCAGCAAGGGTGCGCTGCGGATGATGACGCGCGCGCTCGCCGTGGAGGTCGCGCCGTTCAACGTGCAGGTGAACGGCATCGTCCCGGGGTTCGTGAAGACCGAGATGAACGCCGACGTGATGGCCGATCCGGAATTCGTCGCATGGGTCGAGCGGCGCACGCCCGCGGGCCGCTGGGCGGTGCCCGACGACATCGCGGGCGGGGTGGTGTTCCTGGCTTCGCGGGCCGCGGATTACGTGACCGGACACCTGCTCCACCTCGACGGAGGATTCGCGGCATCGTATTGAGCGACCGGGCATTTTCCGGTAGAATCTCGAAGCTTCGAGGCGGGGAAGGGAAACCTTCCCCGTTTGCACGTACAGAGCGCGCGCAACGTGCGCTTCGCGGCACGCGCGCACTGCGCGCTTCGCGGCAATGTCCCGCCCCTGATCGAGCTCGCGATGAACGCCGAGGAAACCTCCGCCACCATGCCCGCGCTGTTCCCGGCTCACACCCAGGGAATCCTCGCGCTGGCGGATGGAACGGTGCTTCGGGGTCGCGCGATCGGCGCGATCGGGCATGCGGTGGGCGAGGTCATCTTCAACACGGCGATGACCGGTTACCAGGAGATCCTGACCGACCCGTCGTATGCGGGCCAGATCGTCACGCTGACGTACCCGCACATCGGCAACGTCGGCGTGAACCCGGAAGACGCCGAGTCGCGGCGCGTGTTTGCCGCAGGGCTCGTCGTCCGCGACGTTCCATCACTCGCGTCGAACTGGCGCAGCAGCGAGAACCTGCCGGCGTACCTGCGCCGGGCGGGTGTCGTCGGCATCGCCGACGTCGACACCCGCAGGTTGACTCGCATCCTGCGTGAAGGCGGCGCGCAGAACGCCTGCATCGCATCGGCGACGAGGATCACCGATGCCGACGTCGCCGATGCCATCGCCCGCGCGCGCGCGGCGCCGTCGATGGTCGGGCTGGACCTCGCGAAAGTGGTCTCCTGCAGCGAGCCCTACGCCTGGACATCGGGCGCATGGGACCTCGGCACCGGTTACCGCGGCGTCGGTGAGCGCAGGTTCCACGTCGTCGCCTACGACTTCGGGATCAAGCACAACATCCTGCGCCTGCTCGCGGAGCGCCGCTGCCGCCTGACGGTCGTGCCGGCGCAGACCTCCGCGCGCGACGCGCTCGCACTTGCCCCCGACGGCATCTTCCTGTCGAACGGCCCGGGCGACCCCGAGCCCTGCGACTATGCGATCCGCGCGATCAGAGAGCTGGTCGACGGTGGCGTCCCGGTGTTCGGAATCTGCCTCGGGCACCAATTGCTGGCGCTCGCCTCGGGCGCGCGCACGGTGAAGATGAAGTTCGGGCACCACGGCGCGAACCACCCGGTGCTCGACCGGGACACAGGGCGCGTGGTCATCACCAGCCAGAACCACGGTTTCGCCGTCGATGCCGCATCGCTGCCTCCCAACCTGCGCGTGACCCACGTCTCGCTGGTCGACGGCAGCCTGCAGGGCATCGTGCGCACCGACCGGCCGGCGTTCAGTTTCCAGGGGCATCCCGAAGCGAGCCCCGGACCGCACGATGTCGCGTACCTGTTCGACCGTTTCGCGAAGATGATGGAGAAGAAATAGCCGTGCCCAAG
>DAHUXO010000124.1 GCA_027307095.1 Betaproteobacteria bacterium
TCACCGGCAAGTACCGCTCCGAAGCCGACTTCGGCAAGAGCCCGCGGGGTGGAGGCATGAAGAAATACCTGAATCCCAAGGGTCTGCGGATACTCGATGCGCTCGATCGTGTCGCGACGCGCATCGCGGCGACTCCGGTGCAGGTTTCGCTCGCGTGGCTGATGGCACGGCCGGGCGTCACCGCGCCCATTGCCAGCGCCACGTCGGTCGCCCAGCTCGACGAACTGATCGCTGCAACCCGCCTCACCCTCGACGCCGACGCCGTCCGCACGCTCGACACCGCCGGCACATAGCGGCCACCCAGGGCAGCGGGATCCCGCCGGTCACGCCGTTTCAGCCTTGCGCGAGCGCGAAGCGTCCCGTCGAGCGCCACAGCAGCCACGATGCGATCGACAGGTTCAGGAGATTCCAGGCGATGCCGTTGAGGAACGCCGCGCGGTAGGACCCGGTGAGGTCGAAGATGGCGCCCGACATCCAGCCGCCCAGCGCCATCCCGAAGAGCGTGGCCGTGATCACGATCGAGACGCGCATTCCCGCCTCGGCGCGATCGAAATACTCGCGAACGATGATCGCGTACGACGGGACGATACCCCCTTGGAACAGCCCGAACATCGCCGAGATCAGATAGAGGGACACGAGGCCCTTGAAGGGCAGGAACATGACCAGCGCGATGCCCTGCAGTGCCGACCCCACAAGCAGGGTCCGGAGCCCGCCGATGCGGTCGCAGATGCCGCCGAAGAGAATCCGGCTCACGATGCCGCAGGCGAGCATCAGCGACAGCATCTGCGCCCCGCGAGTCGGACCGTAGCCGAGGTCACTGCAGTAGGCGACCAGATGCACCTGGGGCATCGACATTGCAACGCAGCAAGCGAGGCCGGCCACGACCAGCAGGGCCTGGAGGGCGCCGGGCGAGAGACCGAGCGAGCGCGGCACATTCGCGCCCGACGATGCCGCCTGGGAATCGCCGTCGTGCGTCGGTGGCTTCCTGCGCAACAGCAGCGTGAGGGGCAGCATCGTTGCCAGGCAGAAGACGGCGATTCCGACATACGTTTGTCGCCATCCCGAGGTCTGGATGAAGTGCTCGACCACAGGGGGCCACAGCGTCCCCGCGAGGTAGTTGCCGCTCGCGAATATCGCCACCGCGATTCCGCGCCGGCGCACGAACCACAGCGAGATGTGGGCAAGCAGCGGGGAGAACGTCGCGGCGCTTCCGGCGCCGATCAGCAGGCCTTGCGCCAGGGTGTAATGCCAGAGGCTCGTCGCGGAGGCGGCGGTTGCATAGCCCGCCGCGAGCGCGACCGACCCGAGTGCCACGGGGAGCATGACGCCGTGCCGATCCGACAGGCGCCCGAGCGCGATGCCCGACACGCCGAAGCAGAGCATCGTCAGGGTGTAGGGAAGCGACGCGGCGCCCCTGGCGACGCCGAACTCGGCCTGCACGGTCGGTAGCGCGACCACCACCGACCACATGCCGACGCCGCCGATGGTCGACAGCGCGAGCGTCACTGCGAGGCGCAGCCACGCCTGGCGGGATTCGACTTCGCCGTGCGCGGTCCGAGCGCCGGCATCGGACGGCGCGCGGTTACCCTCTGTCCCGGTGCGCAGGCTGTCGGTGGCTCTGCGGGAATTCGTGGTCGCCATGCGTGGGCATTATGGCATTGCGTCGGTCGGCCGCGTCGCGCCGGCCCGAGGGGTATTAGAATGCCGCGTTCAGTCGTGGCGCCGCGTTCAATCAAGACGCCACGTTCAACTTGGAGAGGGAGGCGTGTCGACATGGCTGCATTTCCGAAAGTGACTCGAAGGTCGTTTCTGGCGACGGGCATGGCGGGCGTGGTTGCCGCATCGCTGCCCCGTCATTCGTTCGCGGCCGATCCGGTCAAGATCGGCCTGATCATTCCCAAGACCGGTCCTTTCGCCTCGACCGGCCGGCAGGTCGAGGCGGCCTGCCGGCTGTACATGCAGAAGAACGGCGACAGCGCCGGCGGGCGCAAGATCGAACTGATCGTGCGTGACGACACCGGCACGCAGCCGGAGCTGACCAAGCGCATTGCGCAGGAGCTGATCACCCGCGACCACGTGGCGGTCATTGCCGGCTTCGGACTGACGCCGCTGGCATTCGCGACCGCTCCGGTGGCGACCGAGGCCAAAGTGCCGATGATCGTGATGGCTGCCGCGACGTCGGTGATCCCGCAGCGCTCGCCGTTCATCGTGCGCTCGGGCTTCACGGTCTCGCAGGTGACGGCACCGATCGCCGAGTGGGGCGCGAAGAACAAGATCTCGAAGGTCGTGACCCTGGTCAGCGACTACGCGCCGGGCATCGACTCCGAGAAGACCTTCGTCAAGCGCTTCAAGGAGGCAGGCGGCACGATCATCGAATCGCTGCGTGCGCCGCTCGCCAACCCCGAGTTCGCGCCGTTCATCCAGCGCGTCAAGGATGCGAAGCCCGATGCACTGTTCGTGTTCGTTCCGTCGGGTGCGGGCACGGCGGTGATGAAGACCTTCGGCGAGCGCGGCCTGAAGGATGCCGGCATCCGGCTCATCGGGCCGGGCGACGTCGTCGACGACGACATCCTCGATTCGATGGGCGACCCGGCGCTGGGCGTGGTCAGCTCGCACCATTATTCCGCGGCGCATCCGTCGCCGGAGAACAAGGCCTACGTCGACAGCTTCATGCAGGCCAACGGTGGCATGCGGCCGAATTTCCACTCGGTCGGCGGCTACGACGGCATGCACCTGATCTACGAGGCGCTGAAGAAGACCGGCGGGGACACCAACGGCGAGAAGATGGTCGAGGCGATGAAAGGGATGTCCTGGACCAGCCCCAGGGGTCCGATGACGATCGACCCGGCGACGCGCGACGTCATCCAGACGGTCTACATACGCCAGGTCGAGCGCGTCGACGGGCACCTCTGGAACATCGAGTTCGACCAGATCGACAACGTGAAGGACCCGATGGGATAGGCACCGGCGCCGGGCGCTGCGCGAATGCGGCGAGGATCCCGCGTCGGCGCAAATGCGCCCGGCCGACGTCGTCGAGAAATACGTCGGTTGAGTCGCTGCCGTTAGGGGAGCAGGTCGTAGGTGCGCAGGCCGTCGCGGGCGATGGCCGCGTGACGCCAGTGCGGATGGGCGAGCGTGCGGCGCAAGTCCGCGCGACCCGCCTCCCACAGCGCTTCCATCGTCGCCCGGGAGAAGTCGTAGTCCTTGGCGACGGTCGCGAAGTCGTTGCGGCGATTGATCAGGTGCACGATCGAGATCTTGCGCCCCTGCGCGCGCTGCGCGAGGAGCTTGGCGCTCGGGTCGTCGCGCAGTCGCGCCGGCAGCTTCGCGAGCACCTGGCGCGTCGCCTCGCGCAACGCCTCGTCGTCCCGCGCCCGGCTGGTGTTGAAGCGGGTCTTGCTCGAATACTGGATATCCTTCGAGCGCTCCAGCACCTCGTCGAGCGACTGCGGGACGCCGCCCCGCGCGCTGAAGAGGTCGACCTGGAACACCAGGGCGTTGAGATCGCTGCCTTCGTCGAGCACGTACCAGAGCGGCGAATTCGATGCGAGCCCCCCATCCCAGTACCATGCAGCACCGATCTGCACCGGGGGGAACCCGGGCGGCAGCGCACCGCTCGCCATCACGTGCTCGGGCCCCAGCCGGATGCCGCCGCTCACGTTGTCGAAATACACCGAGTTGCCGTTCTGGATGTCGACGGCGCCGACACTCATGCGCATCGCGCCCGCGTTGATCAGGTCGAAGTCGACGAGTTCGCCGAGCGTCCGCTCCAGAGGCGACGTGTCGTACACGGACAGCGCCGCCTCCGCGCCGCGCGGCATCAGCACCGGCGAGGGCACGCGGGGGACGAAGAAGCCGGGAACGCCGAAGGTCGCGGTCGCGGTGGTGCTGAGCCGGCTGAACGCCCGGCGCAGCGGATCGAACTGGCGGGGAGGGACGTAGGAGAACCCCGACGAGACGAGCTCCCAGAATCGCCGCAGCTGCGCAACCCGGTGCTCGGGGCGATTGCCGGCGATCAGCGCCGCGTTGATCGCGCCGAGAGACACGCCGGTGACCCAGTCGGGGGCGAGCCCGCGCTCATGCAGCTCCTCGTAGACGCCCGCCTGGTAGGCGCCGAGCGCGCCGCCCCCTTGCAGGACCAGCACGGTATGACGGTGTTCGGGCAGCGGCGATCGGGCGCGTGTGGGCATGGGCGGGCAGCGAAGGTGGCGTAGAGGTATGAGCCAAGCTGCGCGCGCTTGGTTCCGCGACGGGGGCAAAGCGCGTCGATGTAGTATGCTCGCGCCGCGAGTGCGCCTCCGCGCTGCGGGTGCGTGCCTGCGCATGCCGGGTCGCCCCGTTTCTCGTTTCCAGGCGCCGGCCGGTCATCAAGTCGGCTTCGGAACATGGCTCTCGAATCGCCCGGGACATTGCCGGGTACTTCCAGGTGAGATCGCGATGATCGGCAGCGTGATCGGCGTTCTGTTCGACGGCCTCGCCTACGGAAGTCTGCTGTTCATCATCGCTGTCGGGCTGTCGGTCACTCTCGGGCTGATGAACTTCGTCAATCTCGCCCACGGCGCGCTGGCGATGATCGGCGGGTACGTGTGCGTTGTCGCCATGACGCGCCTCGGCGTTCCGTTCCTGGCGACGTTGCCGATCGCATTTGTCGCTTCCGCCCTCGTCGGCATCGTCCTCGAGCGCACCCTCTATCAGCGCCTCTACCTTGCGGGCCCGCTCGACCAGGTGCTGTTCTCGATCGGCCTCGTGTTCATCTCGATCGCGGTGGCGACCTACATCTT
>DAHUXO010000162.1 GCA_027307095.1 Betaproteobacteria bacterium
AGGTCGACGAACTCGTGGACCGGCGTGGCGGCGAGCTTCTTCGGATCGAGCGCCGTGTCGAGGATCGCCTGCTGCTGCTTCGCGGCGAAGCGGCGCGCGAGGTTCACGCGGAACTTGTCGAGCAGCACCGGGATGCCTTCCTTGCGCCGGCGGCGATGGCCGATCGGGTACTAGACGACGATCTCGCGCATCTTCGTGCCGTCGCTGAACTCGACGGTGATGCCGTTGGCGATCGAGCGGTGATCCGGATCGAGGTATTCCTTCGAGAAGCGCGGGTCCTCGACGCAGACCATCTTGTCGCGCAGCGCGTCGATCCGCGGGTCGGCGGCGACGTTGTCCTCGTAATCGGCCGCCGTCAGGTGTCCGAAGATCAGCGGGACCGCGACCATGTACTGGATGCAATGATCGCGATCGGCCGGGTTGTCGAGCGGGCCTTTCTTGTCGATGATCCGGATCGCCGATTCGTGCGTGCGGATCGTGATCTTCGATACGTCGGCCAGCCGGTCCTTCACCAGCGGATGCAGCTGCATCGCGCACTCGACGGCGGTCTGGGCGTGGAATTCGGCGGGGAAGCTGATCTTGAACAGCACGTTCTCCATCACGTAGCTGCCGTAGGGACGGTCGAACCTGAACGGCTGCCCCTTGAACAGCACGTCGTAGAAACCCCAGGTCTTCGCCGTCAGCACCGACGGGTAGCCCATCTCGCCGGTCCTCGCCATCAGCGCCAGGCGCACGGCGCGCGAGGTCGCGTCGCCGGCCGCCCAGCTCTTGCGCGACCCGGTGTTGGGCGCATGCCGGTAGGTGCGCAGGCTCTGGCCGTCGACCCACGCCAGCGACACGGCGTTGACGATCTCGTCGCGCGCGAGGCCCAGCATCTGCGCGATCACCGCCGTCGACGCAACCTTGACCAGCACCACGTGGTCGAGCCCGACGCGGTTGAAGCTGTTCTGCAACGCGATGATCCCCTGGACCTCGTGTGCCTTGATCATCGCGGTCAGCACGTCGTGCATCGACAGCGGTTTCTTCCCCGCCGCGACCGCGGTGCGCGACAGCCAGTCGGCCGTCATCAGGATCCCGCCCAGGTTGTCGGATGGGTGGCCCCATTCGGCGGCGAGCCAGGTGTCGTTGAAGTCCAGCCAGCGGATCATCGCGCCGAGGTTGAAGGCCGCCTGGACCGGATCGAGCTGATAAGGCGTCCCCGGCACCTTGGCACCGCTGGGAACCGTCGGTCCGGGCACGATCGGCCCGAGGAGCTTGGTGCATGCCGGGTAGGACAGCGCCTCGAAGCCGCAACCCAGGGTGTCGAGCAGGCAGTAGTGCGCGGTCGAATAGGCCTCGGCGCTGGTGATGTTGAAGCCCGCGACGTAGTCGACGATGTCGACCAGCGCCTGGTCGGGCTTGGGGCGGACGTTGGAGATGTGTGCGGACATGGGGAGTCAGGGTCGTGGATCAGGCGTCGACGTGGCGGGCGATCACGAGCGCTGGTCCAGCGGCACGAACCGGAGGTTCTCGGGGCCGGTGTAATTGGCTGACGGACGGATGATCTTGCCGTCCTCGCGCTGCTCGATGACGTGCGCCGCCCATCCCGAAGTCCGCGAGATCACGAACAGTGGCGTGAACATCGGCATCGGCACGCCCATCCTGTGGTAGCTGACCGCCGAGAACCAGTCGAGGTTCGGGAACATCTTCTTGGCGTCCCACATCACGGTCTCGAGGCGCTCGGCGATGCCGAACAGGCGCGTGTCGCCGGCGGCAAGCGAGAGCTCGCGCGCGACCTCCTTGATGATCTTGTTGCGCGGGTCCGCGATCGTGTAGACGGGATGGCCGAAGCCGATGACGACCTCGCGCGCCTCGACCCGCCGGCGGATGTCGGCTTCCGCCTCGTCCGGCGTCTGGTAGCGCGATTGCACTTCCAGCGACACCTCGTTGGCGCCGCCGTGCTTCGGGCCCCGCAGCGCGCCGATCGCACCGGTGATCGCCGAATGGATGTCGGAGCCGGTGCCGGCGATCACCCGCGCGGCGAACGTCGAGGCATTGAACTCGTGCTCGGCGTAGAGGTTGAGCGAGGTGTGCATCGCCTTCACCCACGACGGCGGCGGCGCGCGGCGATGCAGCAAATGGAGGAAGTGGCCGCCGATCGATGCGTCGTCGGTTTCGACCTCGATGCGGGTGCCGCTCTGGCTGTAGTGGTGCCAGTAGAGCAGCATCGAACCCATCGAGGCCATCAGGCGGTCGGCGATGTCGCGCGCGCCCGCGGCGTCGTGGCTCTCCTTCTCGGGCAACACGCTGCCGAGCGCCGAAACCGCCGTGCGCATGACGTCCATCGGATGCGCCGCGGCGGGGATCTGCTCCAGCACGACGCGCACCGGCCCTGGAATGCCGCGCAGCGTGCGCAGCTTTCGCTTGTAGCCATCGAGCTCGACGCGGGTGGGCAGCCTGCCGTGCACGAGCAGGTGCGCGATCTCCTCGAACTCAGAAGTGGCGGCGATGTCGAGGATGTCGTAGCCGCGGTAGTGCAGATCGTTGCCGGTGCGCCCGACGGTGCACAGTGCCGTGTTGCCGGCGGTGACGCCCGACAGCGCGACGGACTTCTTGGGCTTGTGCGCCGCCGCCTGTGCCGGCTCGTTCGTGGAGGTGGTCATCGGTGGCCCGTGGCTTGGATTGGGGTTGAGGTGCCCGCTCAGCCCTTGCGCTGCGCGAACAGCGCGTCGAGCTTCTGCTCGTAGGCGTGGTAGCCGAGGTAGTCGTAGAGGTCGTTGCGCGTCTGCATGGTGGCAACGACGTTCTTCTGGGTGCCGTCGCGGCGCAGCGTCCGGTAGACGTTGAGTGCCGCCTGGTTCATCGCCCGGAAAGCGGACAGCGGATAGAGCGCGATCGCCACGCCGGCCTTCGCGATCTCCTCGACGGTGAACAGCGGCGTGCTGCCGAACTCGGTCAGGTTCGCGAGTACCGGCACGCCGACCGCGTCGGCGAAGCGACGGTACATCGAGAGTTCGGTGACTGCTTCCGGGAAGATCATGTCGGCACCCGCGGCGACGCAGGCCCGGGCCCGCTCGATCGCCGCGTCGAGTCCCTCGACGGCCAGCGCGTCGGTGCGCGCCATGACGACGAAATCGGGGTCGCTGCGCGCATCGACCGCGGCCTTGATGCGGTCGACCATCTCGGCCTGCGAGACCAGCTCCTTCCCCGGCCGGTGGCCGCAGCGCTTGGCCCCGACCTGGTCCTCGATGTGCATGGCGCCGGCGCCGAACTTGATCAGCGACTTCACGGTGCGCCCGATGTTGAACGCAGACGCGCCGAAGCCGGTGTCGGCATCGACCAGCAGCGGCAGCGCGCAGACGTCGGTGATCCGGCGCACGTCGGTGAGGACGTCGTCGAGGTTGCTGATCCCGAGGTCGGGGAGCCCCAGCGAGCCTGCGGCGACGCCTCCGCCGGACAGGTAGATCGCCCTGAAGCCGGCCTTCTCGGCGAGCAGCGCGTGGTAGGCGCAGATCGTGCCGGGCACCTGCAGCGGCACCTCGGCTGCGACCGCTGCGCGGAACCGGGCACCTGCGCTGTGGGCGGCCATGGTCCCGTCAGGCGAGCAACGATGCGACGCCGGCGCGCTCTTCCTCGAGTTCCTTCAGCGTCGCGTCCATGCGCTGCCGGGAGAAGTCGTCGATCGGCAGGTCGCGGACGCGGGTGTACTCGCCGCTGGCCGTGGTGACCGGCACGCCGTAGACGATGTCCTTCGGAATGCCGTAGCTGCCGTCCGAGGGGATGCCCATCGTGACCCACTTGCCGTTGCTGCCGAGGATCCAGTCGTGGATGTGGTCGATCGCGGCATTCGCAGCCGATGCCGCCGACGAGAGGCCGCGCGCCTCGATGATCGCGGCGCCACGCTTGCCGACGGTCGGCAGGAACACGTTGCGGTTCCAGTTGTCGTCGTTGATCAGGTCCTTGACCGATTGGCCGTTCGACGTGGCGAAACGGTAGTCGGCGTACATCGTCGGCGAATGGTTTCCCCAGACGGTCATCTTCTCGATGGAATCCACCGGCCGGCCGGCCCTGGCCGCGACCTGCGACAGTGCGCGGTTGTGGTCCAGGCGCAGCATCGCCGTGAAGTTGCGCGCCGGAAGCGACGGCGCCGATTTCATCGCGATGTACGCATTGGTGTTGGCCGGGTTGCCGACGACCAGCACGCGGATCTCGCGCGACGCGACGGCGTCGAGCGCCTTGCCCTGCTCGATGAAGATCTTGGCGTTCTCGAGCAGCAGGTCCTTGCGCTCCATGCCCGGACCGCGGGGCTTGGCGCCGACGAGCATCGCGACGTCGGCGTCGCGGAAGGCCAGCTTCGGGTCCGCGCTGCCCTGCATGCCCGCGAGCAGCGGGAACGCGCAGTCCTCGATTTCCATCATCACTCCCTTGAGCGCCGCCTGCGCCTTGTCGAGCGGCAGCTCGAGCAGCTGCAGGATGACCGGCTGGTCGGGGCCCAGCATCTGTCCCGACGCGATGCGGAACAGGAGGCTGTAACCGATCTGGCCGGCGGCGCCGGTGACTGCGACGCGGACGGGTGCTTTCATCGAAGACTCCTGGAGCAAGAATGGCGCGGCGGGATCCGCCGGCCGGAACAGCGACGCGGCGCCCGGCGCACCGCGGTGCGACGCGTGGGTGGAGGCGCAAATGAATGTTAGGCGCGGTGCCGCCTTCTGTCAATTCAGTCATATAACTGATATAAGATATAAAACAGTTCGTCCGCAGAGGTCCGCCGATGATCCGAGCCCGCTCGCCCGGCACCCCCACATTCCAGCCGCTCTACGTCCAGATCAAGGCGCTGATCGAGCGCGGACTCGAATCCGGGGAATGGAAACCCGGCGAGGCCATTCCGCCGGAGACCGCGCTCGCGTCGCGCTTCGGCGTGGCGCTCGGCACCGTGCGCAAGGCGGTCCAGGCGCTCGCTGCCGAGAACCTCGTCGTGCGGCGCCAGGGCAAGGGAACCTTCGTCGCGACGCACACCGAGGAGCGGACGTCCAATTTCCGCTTCCTGCGCATTCGTCGCAGCGACGGGGAGGACGAGTATCCGGCGAGCCGGCTCGTCGACTTCCGGCGCGCGCGGGCCGGCGCCGAAGTCGCGCGCCTGCTGGGCCTCAAGCCGGGTGATGGCGTCTTCGTCCTGCGGCGAGTGCTCGATTACGCCGGCGTGCCGACGGTCCTCGACGAGATCACGCTGCCCGCCGCCCTGTTTCGGGGCATGACGCGGGAGCGCTACGATGCCCACCGGGGTTCGATGTACGGCTTCTTCGAGACCGAGTTCGGCGTCACGATGCTGCGGGCGACCGAACGTCTGCGCGCCGTGGCCGCCGACGCCGCGGTCGCGTCGCTGCTGGCCGTGCGTGTCGGCGAGCCGCTGCTCGCCGTCGACCGCGTGACCTACACCTACGGCGATCGCCCGGTCGAGCTTCGGCGGGGCCTCAACTCGACACGCAGCCACCATTACTGGAACGAGCTCTCCTGAGGCGGGTCGCGCGCCGCA
>DAHUXO010000185.1 GCA_027307095.1 Betaproteobacteria bacterium
CGGCATCCTGCTCCAGTACCCGGGGGTCGACGGGCACCTGCGCGACTGCCGCGCCCTGACCGCGGCCGCACACGCCAAGGGCGCGCTGGTGGCCGTCGCCACCGACCTGCTGGCACTGACCCTGATCACCCCGCCCGGAGAGTGGGGCGCGGACGTCGCCGTCGGCTCCTCGCAGCGCTTCGGCGTCCCGATGGGCTTCGGCGGGCCGCACGCCGCATTCATGGCGACGCGCGATGATTTCAAGCGGTCGCTGCCGGGCAGGCTCGTCGGCGTGTCCGTCGATGCCGCGGGCCGCCCGGCCTACCGCCTCGCGCTGCAGACGCGCGAGCAGCACATCCGCCGCGAGAAGGCGACGTCGAACATCTGCACGGCGCAGGTGCTGCTCGCGGTGATGGCGGCGATGTACGCCGTCTATCACGGCGCAGAGGGCCTCGTGCGGATCGCGCGCAGGGTGCACCGCCTGACGATGATCCTCAAGGAGGGCCTCGCGCGGCTCGGCTTCGACGCCGCCAACGCCGACGCTTTCGACACGCTGACCTTCGCCACCGGAGCGCGGACGGCAGCGATCGTCGAGCGTGCGCTCGTGGCGGGAATGAACCTGCGACGCGCGGGGCCGCAGTCGCTCGGCATCTCCCTCGACGAGACGTCGACGCGTGAGGACGTGGCGGCGCTGTGGCGCGCCTTCGCCGGCGCCGATGCGCCATTTTGCGTCGACTCGATCGATGCGCAGGTCGCCGACGGCATCCCGCCGGCGCTGGCACGGACGACGGCCTTCCTGACCCACCCGGTGTTCCAGCGGCATCGCTCCGAGACGCAGATGCTGCGCTACCTGAGGAGCCTCGCCGACAAGGACCTGGCGCTCGATCGGACGATGATTCCGCTGGGCTCGTGCACCATGAAGCTCAACGCGACATCGGAGATGCTGCCGATCACCTGGCCCGAGTTCGCGGCACTGCATCCGTTCGTGCCCGCCGACCAGGCGCGGGGCTATATCGAGATGATCGGCGAGCTGGAACGCATGCTGTGCGCGGTCACCGGCTACGATGCAGCTACGCTGCAGCCGAACGCCGGATCACAGGGCGAATTCGCGGGCCTGCTGATGATCCGCGCGTATCATGCGAGCCGCGGCGAGGCGCGCCGCGACGTCTGCCTCATTCCGGCCTCCGCGCACGGAACCAACCCTGCATCGGCGCACATGGCGGGACTGCGGGTCGTCGTCGTAGACTGCGACGGCGATGGCAACGTCGACCTCGCCGACCTCGAGGCCAGGGCGCTCGCGCACCGTGACGAGCTTGCCGCGATCATGGTCACGTATCCGTCGACGCACGGGGTGTTCGAGCCCGGCATCGTGCGCATCTGCGACATCGTGCATGCGCAGGGCGGTCAGGTGTACGTCGACGGCGCGAACCTCAACGCGCTGGTCGGGCTTGCGGCGCCGGGCAGGTTCGGCGCGGACGTTTCCCACCTGAACCTGCACAAGACGTTCTGCATTCCCCACGGCGGCGGCGGCCCCGGCGTCGGTCCCGTCGCCTGCAAGGCCCATCTCGCGCCGTTCCTGCCGGGGGTGAGCGACGTCTTTGCCGTCAGCGCGGCCCCCTACGGCTCCGCGGCGATCCTTCCGATCGCGTGGATGTACATCGCGATGATGGGCGCCTCGGGCCTGCGCGATGCGACCGAGAGCGCGATCCTCGCGGCCAACTACGTCGCCAGGCGTCTCGCGCCGCACTATCCGGTGCTCTACAGCGGCCCCGGCGGGTTGGTCGCGCACGAATGCATCCTCGACCTGCGCCCGCTCAAGGCGACATCGGGCGTCGAGGTCGAGGACGTCGCGAAACGGCTGATCGACTACGGATTCCACGCGCCGACGATGAGCTTCCCGGTCGCGGGAACCCTGATGGTCGAGCCGACCGAGAGCGAATCCAGGGACGAGCTCGACCGCTTCATCGACGCGATGATCGCGATCCGCGCCGAGATACGCGCGATCGAGGAGGGCGGACTGGACCGCGCCGACAATCCGCTGAAGAATGCGCCGCATCCGGCGTCGGCGATCGCGGCGGACGCATGGCCGCATTCCTACACGCGGCAGCAGGCGGCGTATCCCTGCGCGGGCCTCGTCGACGCCAAGTACTGGTGCCCGGTGGCCCGTGTCGACAATGTCTACGGCGACCGCCACCTGTTCTGCGGCTGCGTGCCCGTCAGCCCGGGCCAGGACCCGTGATGTCGTAGGCGAGGCGCCAGCCCCCCGCAGTGTCGCGCAGGCCGGGTTCATCGCAGGATCGCGGGCGCAGGCTCGAATGCGATGCCGTCGTACGATGCCGCCGCCGGCGAAATTCGCGATGAACGCCGCGCGGATTCCCTGTTCCAAGGCCATGCGCGCGAATCCGGTCTCGGCGCTGACGGGCGATTGCGTCGGCATGTCTTGCGCTGCGGCCGCGTGCGCGCCGGCCGCCGCTGCATGCGGCAGGACCCACGCCGACATCGCGACCGCGACGATGACGACGGGCGCAACCAATGAACACGCGCGGAAGCGCGCGAGCAACGAGGAATGGCATGCCGATCCGTATAATGACCCGCTTTTCGATGATGTTCATGCGTCCGTTCACGCTGTCCTGCGCGCTCGCGTTGGCGATCTGCGCCTTCCCGCTCTCGACGCTCGCGCAACCGGGCGCGCCCGCGGCCGGAACCACGACCTCGGCGCTCCCGAATCCGCTCGCCGCGCCGCCGAAACCCGCCGCGGCCGCAGCCGCGCCGGCCGAGGCCGCCCCGGCACTGACGCCGCTGGCACAGATCCCGGGAGGTCCGGTCGCGCTCAGCGTCGATGCGGCCGCGTGGACGCTGGTCGACATGCTTTCGGGCCAGGTCCTCACGTCATCGAATGGCGACGAGCGCCGCGAGCCCGCCTCGCTGACCAAGCTGATGACGACGTACCTGGTCTTCCAGGCGCTGAAGGCGAAGACGATCGATCTCGGGCAGGTGGTGCCCGTCTCGGAAAACGCGTGGCGGACCGGCGGATCGCGGATGTTCATCGAGCCACGCAAGCCGGTCACCGTCGACGAACTGATTCACGGCGTCATCGTGCAGTCCGGCAACGACGCCACGGTCGCGCTCGCGGAGCTGATCGCGGGCACCACCGACGCGTTCGTCGAGCGCATGAACCGCGAAGCCGCGAAGCTCGGCCTCACCGGCACGCATTACGCCGACGTCAACGGCCTGCCCAACCCGCAGCATTACTCGACGGCGAACGACATCGCGAAGCTGACCGTCGCGCTGATCCGCGATTTTCCGGAGTACTACCCGATCTTCGCGATCAAGGAATACCGCTACAACAACATCACGCAATCCAACCGCAACCGCCTGCTGTGGAGCGATCCGACGGTCGACGGAGTCAAGACCGGGCACACCGAGGCCGCCGGCTATTGCCTGGTCGCGTCGGCCAAGCGCGGCGAGCGGCGCCTGGTCGCCGTCGTGCTGGGCGCGAACACCGACGCGGGCCGCGCCTCCGAAAGCCAGAAGCTCCTCAACTGGGGTTTCCAGTCGTTCGACACCGTCGCGCTCTACCAGTCGGGCAAGCCCATTACGACGCTGCGCGTCTGGAAAGGCGCGAAGAAGGACGTCAACGCGGGTTTTCTCGCGGCGCGCTACGTGACGCTGCCCAAGGGTGAAGCGCCCGATCTCGCGCTGACGCTCGAATCGAAGGAACCGCTGATCGCGCCGGTGCTTTCGTCGCAGCCGGTGGGCGTCGTGAAGGTCTCGCTCAAGGGCCAGCCGATCGCGCAGTTCCCGCTGATCGCGCTCGAGGATGTCCCGCTCGCCAGCGTGTTCGGCCGCGCGGTGGACACCGTCAGGCTCTGGTTCACCAGCCGCTGACCGGACCCGCCGTCGACGCCGGCCGCGGCGCGCTGCGCCGCGTATCATCGCCGCACCGACTGCAACCGACCACCTACGCGATGCCCGAATCCAGCCCACCCGTCTACCTCAATGGCGAGTTCATGCCGATCGCCGACGCCACGATTTCGGTGCTCGATCGGGGCTTCATCTTCGGCGACGGCGTGTACGAGGTCGTGCCTGTCTACGCCCGGCAGCCGTACCGGATGCCGCAGCACCTCGCGCGCCTGCAGCACAGCCTCGACGGCATCCGCCTCCCCAATCCGCATCCGATAGCGACGTGGGAGGCGCTGGTCACGGAGCTGATATCGCGGCAGTCCTTCGCCGACCAGGCGGTCTACATGCAGGTGACGCGCGGCGTCGCCAGGCGCGACCACGCATTCCCGCAGGGCGTCGCCCCGACGGTGTTCATGATGAGCAATCCGCTGGTGCTGCCGACGCCCGTACAGGTCGAGCGCGGGGTCGACGTCATCACCGCACAGGACAACCGCTGGCTGCGCTGTGACCTCAAGACGACGTCGCTGCTCGGCAACGTGCTGATGCGCCAGCTCGCCGTCGACCATGGCGCGGCCGAGACGGTGCTGTTCCGCGACGGGCACCTGACCGAGGCGTCGGCGTCCAACGTGCTGATCGTGCACAACGGCGCGATCGTGGCGCCGCCCAAGGACAACCAGATCCTCCCCGGCATCACCTACGACGCGACGCTCGAGCTCGCGCGCGACATCGGCATCCAGGTCGAGGTGCGCCCGGTCACGCATGCCGAGGTGCTCGCCGCCGACGAGGTCTGGCTGTCGTCGTCGTCGAAGGAAGTGCTCGCCGTCACGCGGATCGACGGCCGGCCCGTGGGCGGCGGTACGCCCGGGCCGCTGTTCCGGAAGATGTGGAAGGCGTTCCAGGAGCGCAAGCCGCGCGCGGCCTGAGGGTCCCACCCGAGCTCCATGCCACCTCCGCCGGGGACGTCCGGTCCCGGTGGCCCCGGCGCCCGCCGCGCCCGGTCCGGGCGCCGCCCTGGCGCCGGCACTCGGCGTTACGCCTCGGGGAGAGGCGCCGTCGTCCCGAAATGGTGATGGTGGAACACCAGCCCCGGGCCATGCGAGCGCTCGACGGTCACGACCCGGCCGATGAACACGACGTGATCGCCTGCCCGGTGCAGTGCGTAATGCCGGCATTCGAGCCACGCGACGCAGCCGTCGATCAGCGGGGCATCCGACCGGCCGAGCCGGTGCGCCACTCCCGCGAAACGGTCGGCGTGCGGCCGTGAGAAGCGGCGCGCGAGGTCGGCCTGCTGCGCCGACAGCACGTTGATCGCATAGCCGGGCGCGGCCTCGAATGCGGCGAGGCTCGCCGAGCGCCTGGAAAGGCTCCACAGCACCAGCGGCGGGTCCAGCGACACCGAGGTGAACGAATTCGCGGTGAAACCGACGTAGCGGCGGTCGGGCGCGCGGGCGCACACGACGGCCACGCCAGTCGCGAACTGCGCGAGCGCATCGCGAAATTGACGCTCGTCGAACGCCGAAGCCGGTTCGCCGGCGTGGCGGGCGTGGCTGGACATGGGGGACTGGACGCGATGCGAGGGGCACCGCGGCCCGGGGATCCGAAGCAGAATGAGCCGCCGATGGTAGGAGCCCGGAGGGGCGCTGTCAAAGCCGGTGATTCCGGCATTGCGGAGCGGGCCGCCGGACTTGCTAAACTTGCATGTCGGAATCGAGAAATCGCACGCCAGATGCCAGGTTCCCTGAACAAGCTGATTGCCAGCCGCTATGCGGACCGGGGATTGCCGATCGCCGTCGTGTTGCCGGACGGTGCACGCATCCCGTTGTCGCCCAGGCCCGAAGTCGACGTGATCGCCAGGAGCCTCGCCGGGCTGCGGGCGCTCGCCGCCCCGGCGATGGGGCGGCTCGCGCGCGCCTATGTGCATGGCGACGTCGACTTCACCGGCAGCGCGCGCCGCGTGCTCGGCATCGCCGAATCGATGGTCGGCGACGTCGCCCACGGCGCCGAGGGAGCGCGCGGGAAGCTGCTGGGCGTCGTACACCGGCTGCGCGGCAACCGGGCGAACATCCAGCATCACTACGACGTCTCGAACGCGTTCTACCGGATGTGGCTCGACTCGCGGATGGTCTACTCCTGTGCGTATTTCCATGCGCCGGAGGATTCGCTGGACGACGCGCAGGCGCAGAAGCTCGACCACATCTGCCGCAAGCTCCGGCTCGCCGAAGGCGACCGGCTGCTCGACATCGGCTGCGGCTGGGGGGCGCTGATCCTGTGGGCGGCGAAGAATTACGGCGTCGAGGCCCACGGCATCACGCTGTCGCAGAACCAGCACGATCACGTGAAGCGCGAGATCGGGGCGCAGGGCCTCGCCGGCCGCGTCCGCGTCGAGCTGCGCGACTATCTCGACCTGCCCGATGTCGCGGCCTACGACAAGATCTCGAGCGTCGGCATGTTCGAGCATGTCGGCCTGCGCAATTTCGGGCGCTATTTCGGCAAGATCGCGCGCCTGCTCGTGCCGGGAGGCCTGGTCCTGAACCATGGCATCACGCACAACCAGGTCGGTACCCGCAGCCTGGGCAGCGGGATCGGCGACTTCGTCGAGGAGTACGTCTTCCCCGGCGGCGAGCTCGCGCACGTGTCGCAGGTCGTCCAGGCAGTGGCCGCGTGCGGGCTGGAGGCGATCGATGCCGAGGCGCTGCGCGAGCATTACGCGAAGACGTTGTGGCACTGGGTCGATCGCCTCGAGGCGAACGCGGCCGCGGCGCGCGCCGAGGTCGGCGAGGAGAAATTCCGCGTCTGGCGCATCTACATGGCGGGTTCCGCGCACGCCTTCGATCGCGGGTGGCTGTCGCTGTGGCAGGTGCTCGCAGGTAAGCCGCTGCCCGACGGTCGCCTGCCGCACCCGCTGACTCGCGACTACATGTACGGGCCGCGCAAGCCCGCCGCCGCCTGACATCGTGACCGCCTCCGCGCCCGCGCCGGTCGCCGCACAGGTCGGCCCGTTGGAGTTCCCCTGCACGTTCCCGATCAAGATCATGGGACGCACGGAGCCGGGATTCGCGCAGGCGATCCTCGCGATCGTGCAGCGGCATGCCCCCGATTTCGACGGTGCCGCGTTGGAGATGCGCTCGTCCTCGGCGGGGAATTACCTTTCGCTGACAGCGACGGTCAACGCCACCTCGCGCGAGCAGCTCGACGCCCTCTATCGCGACCTGGTCGCGCATCCGACGGTGGTGATGGTCCTGTAGACATGGGTCGCAGTCCGGGCACGATCATCCGTACGCTCGGCCGCAGCGACTACGAGGCGACCTGGCATGCGATGCAGGCGTTCACCGATGCGCGCACGCCGCAGACGCGAGACGAGATCTGGCTGACCGAGCATCCGCCGGTATACACGCTGGGGCTCGCTGGTCGCAGTGAGCACTTGCTCCGGGCCAACGGCATCCCGGTCGTGAAGGTCGACCGGGGCGGGCAGATCACCTACCACGGGCCCGGCCAACTCGTCGCGTACCTGATGCTCGACCTGCGACGCCTGCGGCTCTCCGTGCGCGACATGGTCAGGCGCATCGAGGCCGGGGTGATAACATGGCTCGGCACCGATGCGATCGATGCCTACGGCAAGCCATCGGCGCCGGGCATCTACGTCCGCCGCGACGGCGGCGAGGCCAAGATCGCCGCGCTCGGCCTGCGGGTGCGAAACGGCTGCACCTACCACGGCGTGGCCGTCAACATCGACATGGACCTGTCCCCTTTCGCCGACATCGATCCCTGCGGATACCCCGGATTGCAGGTGGCCCAGCTCGCCGATTTCGGCGTGCGTCGATCGGTGGCCGACGCTGGTGCCGCGCTGGCGCCGATCCTTGCCGAGCGGCTCGTGGAACGAGACGCGCGATGAGCGCGGTACCCGGTTCCGGCAGCGATGCTGCGGGCGCGCTGACCGGCACGGCGCCGCTGGCCAACGCCGCGGGGGTCAAGCACAAGGGCGAATCCAAGACCGAGAGGATCCCGATCAAGGTCGCGCCCGCCGAGATCCTGCGCAAACCCGAATGGATCCGCGTGCGCGCGCCGTCGTCGCCTCGCTTCCACGAGATCAAGCAGATCCTGCGCGAGCACCGGCTGCACACGGTGTGCGAGGAAGCGTCCTGCCCGAACATCGGTGAGTGCTTCGGCAAGGGCACGGCGACGTTCATGATCATGGGCGACATCTGCACGCGCCGTTGCCCGTTCTGCGATGTCGGTCACGGGCGTCCGCTGCCGCTGGACACCGACGAACCGGTGAACCTGGCAAAGACGATCGCGGCGCTCCGGCTGCGCTACGTGGTCGTCACCAGCGTCGATCGCGACGACCTCCGCGACGGCGGCGCGCAGCACTTCGTCGACTGCATACGCGCGGTGCGCGAGCATTCGCCGTCGACGCGGATCGAGGTGCTGGTCCCCGATTTCCGCGGCAGGCTCGACCGCGCGCTCGACATCCTCTGCGCCGCGCCGCCCGACGTGATGAACCACAACCTGGAGACGGTGCCGAGACTCTATCGCCAGGCGCGCCCGGGCGCCGACTACGCGCACTCGCTGGCGCTGCTCTCCGGCTTCAAGCGCCGCTTTCCCGGCATTCCGACCAAGTCGGGGCTGATGGTGGGCTTGGGCGAGACCGACGACGAGATCCTGGCGACGATGCGCGACATGCGCACGCACGACATCGACATGCTCACCATCGGCCAGTACCTGCAGCCGTCGAAAAGCCACCTGCCGGTGCTGCGCTACGTGCATCCGGACACGTTCGCGCGCTTCGAGCGCGAAGCCCTCGCGATGGGATTTCGCCATGCGGCAGTCGGCGCGATGGTGCGCTCGTCCTATCACGCCGATCGCCAGGCCGAAGAAGTGTTCGCCGCGGACGGGTGAGCGCGCCGCCCGGTGAGCGCGCCGTCGGGATTGGCGGGGCGCGGCTGCCGCGTCGCCGCCGTGCCAGCGCGCCCGCGAATCGTTCAGTTCGCCGCTGGCGGCGTGGCGCTGGTGGGCCACAGCAGCCACATCCGGCCCTGCTGCCGCATCCTTCCCGCTTCCTGCCCTGCCTCGTCGCCGAATCCCCAGAAGAAGTCGGCGCGCAGCGGCCCCCGGATCGCGCCGCCGGTGTCCTGCGCCATCACCAGGCGCTGCAGCGGCTCGTCCGATAGCGGTCGGGTCGTCGCGAGCCAGACCGGCGCGCCCAGCGGTATCGCGTGCGGATCGACGGCGATGGCGCGCCGCGCGAGCAGCGGAACGCCGAGGCTGCCGGTCGGCCCGTCGATCCGCGCTTCCAGCGATCCCGGCGCAGGCGCGGGCAGGATGCGGAAGAACACGTAGCTCGGATTCTCGTCGAGCAGCGCCTCGAGCTTGTCGGGGTGTTCGACGCCCCACCGGCGGATGCTCTGCATCGACGCCTGGTCCGACGTCATCTCGCCGCGGTCGATCAGCACGCGCGCAATCGAGCGGTAGGGCTGGCCGTTCTGGTCGGCGTAGCCCAGGCGCAGGATGCTCCCGTCGGGGAGCTCGACGCGGCCCGAGCCCTGGACCTGCAGGAAGAAAGCGTCGACCGGATCGGCGACGTAGACCAGGGGCTTGCCGGCGAGGCGGGCGCGACCCGCGTCGATGTCCGCGCGCGTCCAGTAGGGCACGACGCGCCGGCCGTCCAGGCGACCGCGCACCCGCTTGCCCGCGAGCTCGGGGTAGAGCTCGGCCAAGTCGACGGTCAGGAGGTCGTCGGGAGGCGCATACAGCGGTGTCGCGTATTGGCCGCTTTTCGCATAGGAGCCTTCGAGCAGCGGCTCGTAGTAGCCGGTGACGAGCCCCGTCTCGCGGCCGTCGCTGGTCGAGACCCGCCAGGGCGTAAAATGGGTCTCGAAGAAGCTGCGGACCGCGGCCCCATCGCGCTCGTCGACCGCCCCCGCCGCGGCGCAGACGGCATTCCAGCCCGGCGGGGTCGCCGGGCGGGCGACGAGTGCCTTGCAGCTCGCGAGGAATGCGGGCCAGGCTGCCGCGGGATCGTCGTCGCGCCACGCGGGCAGCGCGTCGAAAGCCGCTGGCGTGTAGACGGCGTGCGGTGGCGGAGGCGGGCGCACCGCGGGCGGCGCGGTCGGGACGATCTGGCAGCCGGCGAGGGCGATGAACGCGGCCGCGACCGATGCCCGCAGCAGGTGCAACGCCGGGGATGCGCGCGCATTCCGCGGCCGAGGTGTCGACGATGGGATGGATCTATTTCGAATCGCTGATTGCACTGTTCGTCCTGCTGGCAATCGTCTGGTGGACGATGCTTCCGGCGAGCAAGCCGCCCACCGGCGCCGATCGCCAGCCCGATTCATCGGGCGAACCGAAGCCTCCCGGCGACGATCCCTGACGGTCCGGCGTGCTGGTCGATGCGCGGTCGATGCGCCTTCGCTGCACGGTCAGTGCAGCGTGCGCGGAATCGACAGCGTGAACGGCGGGATCGGTGCGTCGAAGGCGGTGCCGTCCTCGGCCATCATCTGGTAGCTGCCCCGCATCGTCCCGACGGCGGTCGGAATGCTCGCGCCGCTCGTGTATTCGAAGCTCTCGCCGGGCTTCAACACCGGCTGCTGGCCGACGACGCCGGGCCCCTTGACCTCCTGGACGCGGTTGTCGCCGTCGGTGATGATCCAGTGCCGGCTGACGAGGCGGGCGGCGACGCTGCCGGTGTTGGTGACGGTGATCGTGTAGGCGAATACGAAATGGTTCTTGGCGGGATCCGACTGGTCCTCGATGAACGTGACCCTGGGCTGCACCGATATCTGGTAGCGTTTGCTCTCCGCCATCGTCCTGTTCCGTGCGCGCGACGCGCGCTTTTCTGCGATTATAGTCCTCGATGAAACGCAATCTCCGCATCGCCCCGTCGCTACTGTCCGCGGACTTCGCGCGCCTCGGGGAGGAGGTGCGCGCCGTCACCGCGGCCGGCGCCGATTTTCTGCACTTCGACGTGATGGACAACCATTACGTTCCGAATCTCACGGTCGGACCGCTGGTCTGCGCGGCGATCAAGCCGCACGCGACGATCCCGATCGACGTGCACCTGATGGTGAAGCCGGTCGACCGCATCGTTCCCGATTTCGCGAAGGCGGGCGCGTCGATCATCAGCTTCCATCCCGAGGCTTCGGAGCACGTCGACCGCACGATCGGGCTGATCCACGAGCAGGGCTGCAAGGCCGGTCTGGTGTTCAATCCCGCGACGCCGCTCGACTGGCTGATGCACGTGATCGACAAGCTCGACCTGGTGCTGATCATGTCGGTCAACCCCGGCTTCGGCGGCCAGTCTTTCATCCCTCATGCCCTCGAGAAGCTGAAGGCGGCGCGCAAGCTCGTCGACGCCGCGATGGAGCGCAGCGGCCGCGAGATCCTGCTCGAGGTCGACGGCGGCGTGAAAGTCGACAACATCGGCGCGATCGCCGCCGCGGGCGCGGACACCTTCGTCGCCGGCAGCGCCGTCTTCGGCACGCCCGACTACCGCGCGACCATCGCGGCGATGCGCGCGCAGCTGGCGACTGCCGGCGGCGCGCAGTGAATGCCGCGATCCGGAAGAGCTCCCGCATGATGACCGAAACCGAGTTCCGGGCGCTGGCGGCGCAAGGCTACAACCGCATTCCGCTGGTGCTCGAGTCGTTCGCGGACCTCGACACGCCGCTGTCGCTCTACCTGAAGCTCGCGCAGCAGCGCTACACGTTCCTGCTCGAATCGGTCGTCGGGGGCGAGCGCTTCGGCCGCTATTCGTTCATCGGCCTGCCGGCGAAGGTGCGCATTCGCGTCAAATCCGGGCATATCGAGGTCGAGGACCGCGGCGGCGTCGTCGAGCGGCACGACGGCGATCCGCTCGCGTTCCTGCGCCAGTTCCTCGGCCGCTTTCGCGCGGCGCCCCAACCCGGCCTGCCGCGCTTCTGCGGCGGGCTCGCCGGCTATTTCGGCTACGACACGATCCGCTACATCGAGCGCAAGCTCGGCGCGCGCAGGAACTCGCCGACCGACGCACTGGGCGACCTGCCCGAGATGCTGCTGCTGCTGACCGACGAGCTCGCGGTCATCGACAACCTCGCCGGCAAGATCTACCTGATCGTCTACGCGGATCCGGGCGAGCCGAATGCCTACTGGAACGCGCAGGACCGGCTGCAGCAGCTGCGCAGGAAGCTGCGCACGCCGGCGCCGATTCCGTACCAGACGGCCACGTCGGTCACGGCCGCCGTGAGCGAGCTGGGCGCGGACGGCTTCCAGGCCGCAGTGCGCCGCGCCAAGGAGTACATTGCCGCCGGCGATGTCATGCAGGTCGTGCTGTCGCAGCGGATGCACCTGCCGTTCGCCGCCTCGCCGCTGTCGCTCTACCGTGCGCTGCGCTCGCTCAATCCTTCGCCGTACATGTTCTATTACGACCTCGGCGATTTCCACGTCGTCGGCGCCTCGCCCGAGATCCTGGTCCGCAAGGAGGGCCAGACGGTCACGCTGCGGCCGATCGCCGGCACGCGCCCGCGCGGAGCGACGCGCGAGGCCGACGAGGAGCTCGCGCGCGAGCTCGCCGCCGATCCCAAGGAGATCGCCGAACACGTGATGCTGCTCGACCTCGGGCGCAACGACGTCGGCCACGTGGCGACGACCGGCAGCGTGCGCGTCACCGAGCGACTGGCGATCGAGCGCTACTCGCACGTGATGCACATGGTGTCGAACGTCGAGGGCGACCTGCCGCCGGGAACGACGAGCTTCGACGTGCTCGCGGCGAGCTTCCCTGCCGGGACGGTCAGCGGCGCGCCCAAGGTCCGCGCGATGGAGATCATCGGCGAGCTCGAGCCGACGCCGCGCGGCGTCTACGCCGGCGCCGTCGGCTACATCAGCTTCCAGGACGACATGGACCTCGCGATCGCGATCCGCACCGCAGTGGTCCGCGACGGCATGCTCTACGTGCAGGCCGGCGGCGGGATCGTCCACGACTCGGTGCCCGAGACCGAGTGGCAGGAGACGCTGAACAAGGCGCGCGCGGTGCTGCGCGCCGCGGAGATGGTGCAGCTCGGGCTCGACGCCGAGCCTTGACGATCCCCGGGATCCTCGGGCTGTGCCTGCTCGCCGGCGTCGGCTGGTTCGTCTGGGACAGCCTGAAGATACGCGAGGCGGCCAACGCGGCGATGCGCGCCGCCTGCGAGTCCCGGGGCATGTATTTCCTCGACGACACCGTGGCGCTGCGGTCGCTGAAGCCGGTGCGAAACGACGAAGGGCGGATCGTGCTGCGGCGCGTCTACGAGTTCGAGTACAGCGACACCGGGCACAACCGGCGCCCGGGGAGCATCACCCTGGTGGCGGATGTCGTCGTAGCGCTCGACGTCGGGCTGCGGCTGGTCGCGGGACAGGAGTTCCTGCCATGACCGGGCGTGGCTGCGGCTGCGGCGCGCCCGATGTTCAGGGGCGCGCGCAGCGACAGGCATTCCACTGATAAGATTGGCGACCATGCGCAATCGACGCACTGTCCGTTATCCCGTCCGGTCGACCGACCGGTGGTGGCGCAGCTAGCCCACCCCACCCAACCCTCGCCCGATCCCGTCCGCAGCCAGCGCGGCCCGACCAGCGCGCGGGAAACCTCGGCAAACAGCGGGTCCATCCGTCGAAGACGGAGACCCTGCGGAATCGGTGGAGCAGGTGCCAACATGCTGCTGATGCTCGACAATTACGACAGCTTCACCTGGAACCTCGTCCAGTACCTGGGCGAGCTGGGCGCGGATGTCAAGGTGGTGCGCAACGATGCGATCACCCTCGACGAGGTCGAAGCGCTGCAGCCCGAGAGGATCGTCATCTCGCCCGGTCCCTGCACCCCCACCGAGGCGGGCATCTCGGTGCCGCTGGTCAGGCGCTTCGCGGGGAAGATTCCGCTGCTCGGCGTGTGCCTGGGGCACCAGGCGATCGGCCAGGCCTTCGGCGGGAGGATCATCCGTGCCCAGCGCGTGATGCACGGCAAGCTTTCGTCGATCGTCCACGACGGTCGAGGCGTGTTCAGGAGCCTGCCGTCGCCTTTCGCGGCGACTCGCTACCACTCGCTCGCCATCGAGCGCTCGAGCCTGCCGCCGGTGCT
>DAHUXO010000207.1 GCA_027307095.1 Betaproteobacteria bacterium
TTGCAACAAGAAGCCTTTCGTCGTCGATGAAGTCAAGTCCATGGGGGCCCTTGAGATAGGCGGACGAAATTGCGGCCGCACCGGTCAACGCTACGGTTGTCGACCCCCGGCACGCGGAGATGGAAACGTCCAAGACGGCAATTTTGTTCTTGACGAATCCTGCAAGGGCAAGACGCCGATTGCTCGGTGAAAAGCGAACGTCCTCCGTTCGTCCGATACCGGCGACAATGTCGTGAACATGTTGAGGGGCCGAGTACTCGATCGGAGCGGCGGTATGGTCGATTCGCATTTGCCTGCTTCCCGGCGTCGTCGAGCTGGCCACATCCAGGCGGGCAGCGTTTCGGGGTCCCGGGGTGGTGGTGCTGCGACTTGCGCCGCCGGCCGCCGCCGGAAAGATTTGCAGTACACGCGATCCGGTGTGCGTCCGTCAAGCGCGCCGGGCGGTCAATGCGCGCAACCGAAGTCGCTCCCGCCAAGATGGTCCACCGGGAGGTCTTCGTGGCGTCGGGCGTGCTGCGCTTGGGTGTTGTGTACTCTACAGTCCCTCGCGCGACGGTCTCCACTCGCCGATTGCGCGGAGCTGGCAGTCCTTACCGGACGACGCTGGGAAGCGTCAAAGATTGCAGAACGTCAGCTCGAAATCGATGTCCTGGTCGACGACGTTTCCGCGATTCATGCCCGATACGCCGATGAAGCGGATGTTGAGCGCGTATTTGTTGGCGCTGATCTCGGGCACGCAGGGAAGGTCCTGCTCGAGCACGATTCGCAGCAGCTGCGCGACCTTGGTCGTCGTCAGCATCAGCTGGAAGACGCCGCGGTACGCCGTATGCCGGCTCGAGCGGCTGTTCTCGCGGAGCAGGCGCAGCACGATCGCCGAGCCGATGCGGATCGGCTCGAAAGGCTCGATCCAGCCGGTGAGGTCGCTATGGCGTGCCGCGCCGTCGCGGTTCAGCCAATGATGGTATGCGGGGAGGTCGAACTCCGACACGCCACCGGGAATGGCGGCGCGCTGCTTGATCGCCATCAGCCACTCGTTCTCGCGCAGATGCATTCCGACCTTGCCCGCCTGGGCGAGCAGCCCCGCCGTGACCTGGTCGATCTCTGCGAGCAGGCGCGCGAGCGCGTCCTGATCGATTTGCGGATTGCTGCGCAGCGGCCCGAGGAGCTGCTTCTGCCGTTCGAGCTCCTGCAGGAGGTCGGTCTTGAGATCGGCGCGCGCGGCGACGTCGGTGATCTCGAACAGCGAGAGGAGCGCGGCGTGGTGGTCCTGCGCACTGTCGCGCGCAGCGAAGAACGAGACCCGGGCGAACAGGTCCTCGAGCCGCATCAGCGTGCGGATCCGTTCGTTCAGTGGATGCTCGTAGCGAATCACAAGCGTGACACTATCGGTTCAGGGCGCCATTCTGCCCTAATCCCGGCGCTCCCATCATGATTTCCGTGGCTCCGCGGGCCGGCATGCCCGTTGCGCGAGCTCGCGGTAGCGCCGGTCGAGCCGGTCGACCTGGGGCTCGATGTCGGCGTTCGGGCCGGCGTTGTCGATGACGTCGTCCGCCTGCGCGAGGCGCTCGGCACGCGTCAGTTGCGTCGCCATGATCGCGCGCACCTCGTCCTCGGCAAGCCCGCTGCGCAGCCGAACCCGGCGGACCTGCTCGTCTTCGGGACAGTCGACCACCAACACGCGCGCGACGCGTGAGCGCAGGCCGCCGCGCTCGAGCAGCAGCGGCACGACCAGCAGCCCGTAGGGGCCATGCCAGAGGGCGATCGCGTCCTCGATGCGGGCCGCGATCAGCGGGTGCAGCAGCTCTTCGAGCCTGCGCCGGAATGCCTGGTCTTCGAATGCGCGGCCCCGGAGCTTCGCCCGGTCGAGCTCGCCGTCGGTGCCCACGAACTCGGGTCCGAGTGACTCGACGACCGCGCGATGGCCGGCCGCGCCGCGCCGGCTGACCGAATGCGCGACGTCATCCGCATCGAGGACATCGGCGCCGCGGGCGGCAAAGGCCGCAGCGACCCTCGACTTGCCGCTGCCGATGCCGCCGGTGAGCCCGACGACCAGCGAAGCCATCACAGGTAGTAGCCGCGGACCAGCGCAGGACCGAAGAACAGCGCGACCCCTCCGGCGATCGCCAGGTACGGGCCGAACGCCAGCGGCACGCTGTGGTCGCGGCCTTTGAAGGCGATCAGCATCAGGCCGATGCCCGCGCCGACGACCGAGGACAGCAGGACGATCAGCGGCAGCATCTGCCAGCCGAGCCATGCACCCAGTGCAGCGAGCAGCTTGAAGTCGCCGTACCCCATCCCTTCCTTGCCGCGGACGAGCTTGAACACCCAGTAGACCACCCACAGCGCGAGATACCCGGCGATCGCGCCGATCACCGCGTCGGCGAGCGGCACGAAGACGCCGAAGAGGTTGGCGATGAGCCCCGCCCACAGCAGGGGCAGCGTCAGGTTGTCCGGCAGGTACTGGGTGTCGAAGTCGATGAACGTCAGCGCGACCAGGGCCCACAGCATCACGCATGCGCCGAGGCCCTTCCACGTCGCGCCGAAGCGCCATATCGCGTACGCGGCGAGCAGGCCGCCCAGGGCCTCGACCAGCGGGTAGCGCGACGGTATGGGCTTGCCGCAGGCCGAGCAGCGGCCGCGCAGCGCGAGCCAGGAGGCGACGGGAACATTCTCCAGCGCGCCTATCCGGTGTCCGCAGGCGGGACATGCCGAGCGCGGCACGGCGAGGTTGTAGGTGGGCGGGTCCTCCCGCGGGACCGGCTCGCCGCGCATCTCGGCGCACTGCGCGCGCCAATCGCGCTCCATCATCTTCGGCAGCCGATGGATGACGACGTTCAGGAAGCTCCCGACGCACAGGCCGACGACCAGTGCGATCGCAACCGCCGCGAAGGGACTCACGGGCATCGCGCCGCGCCCCTCAACCCGCTGTGGGGCGGCCGGCGGACGCGGGCGCCTCCGCAGACGGCGTCAAATCACCGCGCCCAGCTTGAAGATCGGAAGGTACATCGCGACGACGAGGCCGCCAACCACGACCCCGAGGAACACGATGATCACCGGCTCGAGCAGGCTCGACAGGGCCGCGACCGCGTCGTCGACCTCGCGCTCGTAGAAATCGGCGATCTTGCCGAGCATGTTGTCCAGAGACCCGGATTCCTCGCCGATCTGCGTCATCTGCAGCACCATCGACGGGAACAGGTTGGTCGCAGCCATCGCGTTGGTGAGGCTCGTTCCCGTGCTGACGTCGGTCTGGATGCGTCTGGTCGCGGCGATGTACACCATGTTGCCGGACGCTCCGCCGACGGCATCGAGCGACTCTACCAGCGGCACGCCCGCGGCGAACATCGTCTGCAGGGTGCGGGTCCAGCGCGCGATCGTCGCTTTCTCGAGGATTCCGCCGACGATCGGCAGCTTCAGCATCATCCGGTGGATCCAGAAGCGCAGCGCCTCGGAGCGCTTGACCGCCAGCTTGATGCCGACGAACGCGCCGATCAGCACGATGAAGATCGCCCACCACCATTTGACGAAGAAGTCAGAGATGTCGATCACGACCTGCGTGAGCCACGGCAGGTTGGCGCCGAAGTTCGAGAACACCTGCTTGAACGCCGGGATCACGAACACCATGATCACCCACACCACGACGATCGCGACGACGATCACCGAGATCGGGTAGAACAGCGCCGACTTGATCTTGCTCTTGATGGCGAGGATCTTCTCCTGGTAGGTCGCGAGCCGGTCGAGGATCCCGTCGAGCATGCCCGCGGTTTCGCCCGCCTGCACGAGGTTGCAGTAGAGGGGGTCGAAATGGTTCGGGTGCTCGCGGAAAGCCTGCGAGAGGCTGGAGCCCGTCTCGACCTTGTTCTTGATGTCCAGCATCAGGCGCGAGAAGCGCGCGTTGCTGCTGCCGCGGGCGATGATGTCGAAGGACTGGAGAAGTGGCACGCCGGCGCGCAGCATCGTCGCCAGCTGGCGCGTGAAGAATGCAATGTCCTTGTCGCTGATCGAGCGGCCGCCGCGGTAGGCCTGGCGCTTGATCTTGTCGACGCGGATTCCCTGCCGCCGCAGGTGGCTCGTCGCCACGGTTTCCGAGATCGCCCGCATCTCGCCGCGCACCGGCTTCTTGTTGCGGTCGACGCCTTCCCACAGGAACGTGAGCTCGCGGGGTTTGCGGTTGCTGCGCGGGATGGTAGCGGTGGCCATTGGAATGTCCTCGAATGCGGGCGCCTGGCGATTACTCGTTGGTCACTGCCTCGATTTCCTCGAGGGACGTGATGCCGGCCTTGACCTTGAGCAGCCCCGACTGGCGCAGGTTGCGCATGCCTTCGCGCGTGGCCAGCTCGGCGATTTCCAGCGAGTTGCCTTCGCGCATGATCAGCTGGCGCATGTCATCGCTGATCGGCATCACCTCGTAGACGCCGGTGCGGCCCTTGTAGCCGGTGCCCTTGCAGTGGTCGCAGCCGACGGGTCCGAAAGGCTGCCAGCTTCCGTCGAGGTCGTGTTCGCCGAACCCCGCGCGCAACAGCGCTTCGGGCGGGATGTCCTCGGGCTGCCGGCACTGCAGGCACAGCTTGCGTGCGAGGCGCTGGGCAACGATCAGGTGCACCGATGAGGCGACGTTGAACGGGGCCACGCCCATGTTCATCATCCGGACCAGCGTCGACGGCGCATCGTTCGTGTGCAGCGTCGACAGCACCAGGTGGCCCGTCTGCGCCGCCTTGATCGCGATGTCGGCGGTCTCGAGGTCGCGGATTTCGCCGACCATGATCACGTCCGGGTCCTGTCGCAGGAACGCGCGCAGCGCGGTCGCGAAGGTGAGGCCCGCCTTGTCGTTGACGTTCACCTGGTTGACACCGGGGAGCTGGATTTCCGCCGGATCCTCGGCGGTCGCGATGTTGACGCCCGGCTGGTTCAGGATGTGCAGGCACGAATACAGCGAGACGGTCTTGCCGCTGCCAGTCGGGCCGGTCACCAGGATCATCCCGTAGGGGCGGCCGATCGCGGCCAGCAGTGCCTGCTGCTGGTCCGGCTCGTAGCCCAGCGCCTCGATGCCGAGACGGATTCCCGATGAGTCGAGGATCCGCATGACGATCTTCTCGCCGAACAGTGTGGGCAGCGTCGAGACGCGGAAATCGATCGCGCGCGTCTTCGACAGCACGAGCTTCATGCGCCCGTCCTGCGGCACGCGCTTTTCGGAGATGTCGAGCTTGCTGATCACCTTGATCCGCGAGGCGACCTTGTCCTTGATCGCGAGCGGTGGCTGCGCGATTTCCATCAGGATGCCGTCGAGGCGATAGCGGATCCGGTAGAACCTTTCGTAAGGCTCGAAATGGATGTCGGAGGCGCCGGCGCTGATGGCGTCGAGCAGCACCTTCTGGATGTAGCGGACGACCGGGGCGTCCTCGACCTCGCTTTCCTCGTCGGTTTGCGACGAGGATTGCGGGGAGCCGTCCTCGAGGGCGACTTCGATGTCCTCGAGCGCTGCGATGTCCTTCAGCGTGGCGCCGCTCGCTTCGGCGATCTTGGCGATCGCCTGCGCCAGCTTGTCGTCCTCGACGACGACCGGCTCGACGACGAGGTTCGTCTTGAACCGGACCTCGTCGAGGGCCTGCAGGTTCGCCGGATCGGAGGTGGCGACGTAGAGGCGGTTGCCGCGCTTGTGCAGCGGCAGAACCCGCCGCGTCTGGGCCATCCGCGCGTCGAAGTAGTCGCGATTGACCTGGTCGAGGTCGAAGCCGGCGAGGTCGAGCAGGGGCACGCCGAAGGCACGCGAGGCGAACACCGCGAGCTGCTGGGCCGAGAGCCGCTTGCCGGACAGGACCTGCTCGGCGAAGGAGATGCCGGCGGACTGGGACTGTCCCTGCAGGGCTTCCGCTTCGGACTCCGACATGACCCCGTGCTGCGCCAGAGCGCGGGCGAGTCCGCTGATGTTGCGGGTGGCGGCGTGGGTGGCCATCAATGTCCGTGTCAGATATTGCCCGTGGCACTCATGCGGAATTGCCCGAATCGGGGGGGCGAACCACGAGACGAGCGCCGTCAGAACAAAGCTTGATTTAAGCAAATCTCATGCCGAAATCGCGACCCCCATCGGGGCCGCCCATATTCCATTCGCATAAAACTTGCCGTCAGGATGATGCCCGCTCGACCTGGGTTTGTAAAGGCGCCACAGGGCGCCCGACGGGCGGGAGGAGCTTGACGACTTTGACTGCGCGGTCCTGCGTCTGCAGGATTTCGACGCGCTGGCCCCCGATATCGAAACTGGTTCCGGCATCCGGGATCTCGCCCAGGTGCTCGACGATCAGGCCGTTGAGGGTTTTCGGACCGTCCAGCGCGAATTGGGTCCCCAGGCGCCGGTTGAGGCTGCGCAGCGGGACCATGCCGTCGACGACGACGCTGCCGTCGGCCTCGCGGCGAAAGCTCTGCGCGCCGCCGGGCGCCTGGGTCGTGAACTCGCCGATGATCTCCTCGATGATGTCCTCGATCGTCACCAGTCCCTGCAACTCGCCGTATTCATCGACGACCAGGCCGATCCGCTGCCGGTCGGCCTGGAACTGCTGCAACTGCGTGAGCAGCGGCGTTCCCAGCGGCACGAAATACGGCGCGCGCAGCAGCGACCGCAGGCGCTCGGCATCGAGCTCGCCGCCTGCCAGCACGTGGACGACGCTCTTGACCGGCAGCACGCCGATGATGTTGTCGAGCGAGCCCTCGTACACGGGCAGCCGCGTGTGATAGGAGGTCGCCAGCTGCTGGCGCAGCAGGGCGGGCTTTTCGGACAGGTCCAGCGCATGGATCTGGCTGCGCGGCGTCATGACATCATCGACGCTGATCGCCTCCAGGTCCATCAGGTTCGCCAGCATCGTCTTGTGCTTGCCACGGAAATACTGCGCGCCCTCGAGCACCAGCGAGCGCAGTTCCTCCTGGGTCAGCGTCGTCGAGGTTTCCGAGGCGGGCTTGAAGCGGACAATCTTCAGCACGCCCTGCACGAACAGGTTCACGAACCAGACGATCGGGCGCGCCACGCGCAGCATCGGCGCCAGGGCGTAGCTGACCAGTGGTGCGAGCCGGTCGGCATAGGCGGCGCCAACCACCTTGGGCGTGATCTCGGAGAAGACCAGGATCAGAAAGGTCACGGCGACGGTACCGAGCGCCAGCGGCCATTGCCCCTGGCCGAACAGGCGCACCGTGATCACGGTTGCGAGCGTAGCCGCCGCCGCGTTGATCAGGTTGTTGCCGAGCAGGATGACGCCCAGCAGCTTGTCCGTCTGTGCAAGCAGCGACAGCGCGAGCCTTGCGCCGCGCGCACCGCGCTGCGCCTGGTGCTTCAGGCGGTAGCGGTTCGCGGCCATCATCGCCGTCTCGGCGATCGAGAAGAAACCCGACACGATCAACAGGACGACCAGCGCGAGAGCCAGGGAACCTAGGGGGATGTCGTCCAAGCGGTGTCGGGATCGTGGTATGCGGCGTTAGCGGCGCAGCAGGATCTCCAGCACGAACTTGCTGCCGAGGTAACCGAGCGCGAGCAACAGCGTCCCGCCGAGAATCCATTTTAGCGCCGTGCGACCTCGCCAGCCATAGCGCCAGCGGCCGTAGAGCAGGATGGCGAATGCGAGCCACCCGGCGACCGAGAACACGTTCTTATGGGTGAACGTGACCGGCTTGCCGAAGAGTTGCTCCGAAAACAGGACGCCGCTCACGAGCGTCAGCGTCAGCAGCACGAAGCCGGCTGCGATCAGCCGGAACAGGTAGCGCTCCAGCGTCAGGAGCGGCGGGCTGGCACCGGTCGCCGCGTCGGGCAGGCCGCGGTGCAGCCGCTTCTCCAGCCCGGTCATCACCAGCGCCTGCAGCGCGACGACGACCAGGAATGAGTAGCCGACGAGCGCGACGCCGATGTGGGCCGCTGCCCAGGGCTCGTCCGCGTAGGGAATGCGGTGTGGCGACGCGGCGAGCGGAGGCAGCAGCACGCAGGCGGCGGCGACCGGGAGCACGACGGCGGTCACGCCGGGGAGCGTTCGCATCACGCCGGTCAGCCACGCGACCAGCACCGCGAGCCCGGCGACCAGCGACAGTGCGTTGACCAGCGACAGGTCGAGCCCGTCCGGCCGGGCCACAGCCTGGAATATCGCGACGCCGTGGAGAGCGAGAGCGCCGGCGAGCAGCGCCAATCCCGCTTCGCGGTGAGCAGGCGCCGGTGCCGACCCGCGCGGCCACAGCGCCCACGCGGCCGCGGCGTAGATCGCCGCGACGAGCACGTGCAGTAGAATGATCATCGCCGATCAAGTTTACCTCAGCGCCCGCGCGTCATTCGTCGCCGGACCGTGGGGCGGGATTCCCATGTTCGATACCCTTACCGAGCGCCTGTCGCGCGTCGTCAAGACGCTGCGTGGCGAGGCGCGGCTCACCGACGCCAACATCCAGGACGCTCTGCGCGAAGTGCGCCTCGCGCTGCTCGAAGCCGACGTCGCACTGCCCGTCGTCAAGACCTTCATTGCCGAGCTTCGCGAAAAGGCGGTCGGGACTGAAGTCGTCGGCTCGCTGACGCCCGGCCAGGCGCTGATCAGCGTCGTCGCGCGCGAGTTGACCGCGTTGATGGGCGGCACCGCCCAGCCGCTCGATCTCGCCGTGCAGCCGCCGGCGGTGATCCTGCTGGCAGGCCTGCAGGGTGCGGGCAAGACGACGACGGCGGCCAAGCTCGCGCGATGGCTGATCGCGCAGAAGAAGAAGGTGCTGCTGACCTCCGCCGACGTCTACCGTCCCGCGGCGATCCTGCAGCTCCAGACGCTGGCCGGGCAGGTCGGCGCCGATTTCTTCCCGTCGACCGCGGACCAGGAGCCGGTCGACATCGCGACCTCCGCCCTCGACTGGGCGCGACGGCATTACCACGACGTGCTGATCGTCGACACCGCCGGGCGCCTCGCGATCGACGAGGCGATGATGCGCGAGATCGCCGAGTTGCACGCGAGCGTCAAGCCGATCGAGACCCTGTTCATCGTCGATTCGATGCAGGGCCAGGACGCGGTGAACACGGCCCGCGCGTTCCGCGAGACGCTGCCGCTCACCGGCGTGATCCTGACCAAGCTCGACGGCGACGCCCGCGGCGGAGCGGCGCTGTCGGTGCGCCAGGTTACCGGCGCCCCGATCAAGTTCGCCGGCGTGTCGGAGAAGATCGACGGGCTCGAGGTGTTCCATCCCGAGCGGATGGCCTCGCGCATCCTGGGCATGGGCGACGTCCTGTCCCTGATCGAGGACGCGCACCGCTCGGTCGACATCGAGGAGGCGAAGAAGCTCGCCAGGAAGGTCAAGACCGGCAAGGGCTTCGACCTCGAGGATTTCAAGGGACAGATCGCGCAGATGCGCAAGATGGGCGGGCTCTCGGCGCTGGTCGACAAGCTGCCGGCGGAGCTGGCGCGCGCGGCGCAGGGGGCGACCCTCGACGACCGCAAGGTGGCCCGGCTGGAGGGGATCATCAATTCGATGACGCCGCAGGAGCGGGCGAAGCCCGAGCTGCTCAAGGCGTCGCGCAAGCGCCGGATCGCCGCCGGCGCAGGCGTTTCGGTGCAGGAGGTGAACCAGCTGCTCAACCAGTTCGAGCAGACTCAGAAAATGATGAAAATGGTCGCCAAGGGCCCCCAGAAGATGCTTCGGGGCCTGAAGAACCTGATGCCGGGGATGCGCTGAGCCTCCCGAACGCTCACCCCCTCCCTCTTCCCCGGAGGGAGTGAGGCGGGTGAGGGGGGCTACCCGACGATGCAGATGCTGGCCAACTGGCCCGAACGCCAGTATAATCATCGGCTTTTCGTCATTTGGACGCGGCACCCGCGCAGGATCCGGGGGCCCAATCAGGAATCGTCGACATGGTAGTGATCAGATTGGCTCGTGGCGGCGCCAAGAAGCGACCGTTCTACAACGTCGTCGTCACCGATTCGCGCAATCGCCGCGACGGGCGCTTCATCGAGCGCGTCGGGTTCTACAACCCGGTGGCGGCGGACCACGAAGAAAGCCTGCGCATCGCGCAGGACCGCATCGCGTACTGGCGCGAGCACGGAGCGAAGCTCTCGGACACGGTCGCCATGCTGGTCGAGCGCGCGGCGAAGCCGGCGCCCGCAGCCGCCGCCTGAAGCCCGGGGAGACCACCGCCGTCGTCGTGATGGGCCGCGTCGCGGCGCCGTACGGCGTGCGCGGCGCGATCAAGGTGCAGCCGCTGTCCGCCGATCGCGCGGCGCTGCTCGATCACCGGCAATGGTGGCTGCGCACGCGGGCGGCGCCGACGCAGTGGCAGCCGCGCCAGGTGCAGTCGGCACGGGCGCAGGGGGCGATGCTGGTAGCGCAGGTCGAGGGCGTCGACACGCGCGAGGCGGCGGCGGCGCTGCGCGGTGCGGAAGTCGGCATCTGGCGGCAGGACCTGCCGGAGCTCGCGGCGGGCGAGTATTACCAGAGCGATCTGGTCGGCATGACGGTGGCGAACCGCGAAGGCATCGCGCTCGGTCGCGTGGCAGGGTTCGCGGAAAGCGGCGCTCACCCGCTATTGCTGGTCCGGGACGAGGCAGGCGTCGAGCGGCTGATTCCGTGGGTGGGACAGTTCGTGGTGCAGGTCGATGTCGACGCGAAACGCATCGACGTCGATTGGCCGGCGGATTACTGAAGGACGTCCGCGGCAGGCGCCGTGGCGCTCGGTCCGGGATGTGGCGGAAGCCATGCGCATCGATGTCGTGACGCTGTTTCCGGACATGGTTGCGCACGCAGCCGGGTTCGGCGTGACCGGCCGCGCACTGGGGCGCGGGTTGTGGCAGCTCGGCTTGTGGAACCCCCGCGATTTCACGAGCGATGCTCACCGGACCGTCGACGACCGCCCGTACGGCGGGGGTCCCGGAATGGTGATGATGGCCGAGCCACTGTCGCGGGCGCTCGCGGCCGCGCGGGCGGCGCAGTCGGCGCAAGGTGCCGTGGCGTCGCGGACGCTGTGCCTGTCGCCGGCCGGAGCGCCGCTGACCCACGCTGCGGTGATGGCGTTGGCGCAGGGCGGTGAACGAGGCATCGTGCTGGTCGCCGGGCGCTACGAAGGCATCGATCAGCGCCTGATCGACTGCGAGATCGATGCCGAGGTATCGATCGGAGATTTCGTCGTGTCGGGCGGCGAACTGCCGGCGCTGTTGCTGATCGACGCGATCGTGCGGCAGCTGCCGGGCGCACTGAACGATGTCGAATCGGCGCGGCAGGATTCCTTTGCCGACGGGTTGCTGGATTGTCCGCATTACACGCGGCCCGAGACGTATGATGGCAAGCGGGTGCCCTCGGTGCTGCTGTCGGGCAACCACGCGACGATCAGGCGTTGGCGGCTGATGCAGTCGCTGGGCCGGACGTGGCAGCGGCGGCCGGAGTTGCTGCGCGACCGGCCGCTGACGAACGAAGAGCAGGTGTTGCTGGACGAGTTCAGGCAGCACGCAACGGGTAACGGGTAACGGAAGTCCCGGCGGCCGAATGCGAGTCGTCGAAGAACAAGAGCGGGACCGGGAGTTCGGGCCGGTCGACGGGATGCAATGCACGCTTCCCCGTTGCCTCACCCCCGACCTCTGATCCCAGGATCGCGCATCAGGGGGCGCCCTGCGCTGCGCTGGATCGACCGCAGCGGCGGTCAACGAAAGGAAACGACGTCATGAATCTTATCGAAACGCTCGAGCGCGAAGAGATCGCGCGCCTCAACAAGACCATTCCGGAGTTCGCTCCCGGCGACACGGTCATCGTCAACGTCAGCGTCGTCGAAGGCGAGCGCAAGCGCGTCCAGGCCTACGAGGGCGTCGTCATCGCCAAGCGCAATCGCGGCCTCAATTCGGGGTTCACCGTTCGCAAGATCTCGAGCGGTGAAGGGGTCGAGCGGACGTTCCAGACCTATTCGCCGCTGATCGCGTCGATCGAGGTCAAGCGCAGGGGCGATGTGCGGCGCGCCAAGCTCTACTACCTGCGTGGACGCTCGGGCAAATCTGCGCGCATCCGCGAAAAACTCGCGGTTCGCGATTCGGCCAAGTCCGAGTAAGGTTTTCGCATCTCGGATCGCGCAACGGCGATACTGCCCGCGCGCGGCAGCATCAGGCGGCCCTGCGGGGCCGCTTTGCATTGGGGCGGCTCGTGCGGCCCTTGGTGCACTGGGGGTGGCCGCGCGACCACGGCGTGGCCCGCTTCTTGCACAATTCCACCGGATTGGACGCGCGGGCGGACTGGATTGCCATCCCGCAGATTCTGTCGCAATATTCCAACGGCATATTACTGGCGGCCACGCCGCAACGCATGAAGGCAACACTCTACGACGCGCTCGGGATCCTTCCGACTTCATCCGACGAAGAAGTCCGCGCGGCATTGCGCGGGCTGATCAGGAAGTATTACACCAAGACGCGTGACGGGCAGGGCAACGTCGAAGAAGCCTTGCGGTTCATCAATCATGCCAGTCGCATACTGAGCGACGGCGAGCGACGGGAGCGCTACGACCGGGAGCTCGCCGATTCGTCGCAGGCGGAAGACCGCGAGGTCGCCCAGATCGCCGGCAACGCGCTGATGGGCGACGACGAGCACACCGAGGTCGGCGTTGCCACGGGCCTCGGGGAGATGCTGCTCGAGGATCCGCTGGATTCCGACCTGCCCGAGGGCCGGGAAGACGTTCCCCCACTGCATCATCCGGGGCTCACGCAGCGCGTCGCCTCGTTCGGGCGCTCGACGTTCGTCACCATCGGCCTGTGCGCGGTCTTTGCCGCGTTCATCGGCGCGGCGATCGTCTTCGTGACACCGCCCGACGCGATCGTCGTCGGGCGCCAGGTCCTCGGCTGGCTGACGCTCACGCTCGCGATGCTCCTGCTGATCTACGGCGCGGTTCACGGCATCGTGTATCTGCGCAGGCACCGCGGCAACTCGCACTCCGGCCTGGTCCCCCAGACCGACCTCGCGATCCTCAACTGGCGCCGCGAGCGCAGCGTGTTCCTGGGGACCAACCAGCCGCAGGAGGATGCATCCTGGATCTTCCAGCTGCGCATGGCCGAGCTCGAGCGTGCCAAGTCCGGTCGCACCAGCGAGCCGCGGCCCTGGCACCGGCTCGCGGCCCGGCTCTTCGATTACGCGATCTGGGGATTGATGCTGGCGCTCCTGCTGTCGCAGCTGCGAACCACCGGCGTCATCTCGCCGGCGACCGCGTACTGGCTGGGACACCCGCTGCTCGCGCCGATCGTGGTCACGCTGTCCTGGGTTCCGATCGAGACGCTGCTGATCGCTGCCGTGGGCACGACGCCCGGCAAATGGCTGTTCGGCATCTATCTGCAATTCTCGATTTCGGATGCCTATGCGCGCCGCGACACCGTGGCGCAGCTTTCGCGCGGCTTCAAGCGCGCGATCCGCGTCTGGGTCGAGGGTGTCGGCTGCGGCTTTCCGCTGATCGCCCCGGTGCTGACCGCCGTCGCCTACGAGAACCTGGCCGAGAGCCAGGAGACCGACTGGGATTTCGCGCTCGACTGCCTGGTCACCCACGGCCCGGCGGGCGTGCTCAATACCGTCACCGGGGTCTGCGGACTTGCGGCGATGACGTGGCTCTACGGCGTTGCCTGGCATCAACCGATGGCCGATTCGATCGCGTGGACGCGCGCGACGGTTGCCGATGCGCTTCCCTCGTCGTCGACGCTGATGGGCAGGGTCGCCAAGGGCCTCGATCACTGGCTGCCCGCGCCCCCGGCTGCTAGCCTGCGCGCGTCCGCCACTCCGTCGCGCAATACCGCAGCGCCGCCCGCCGCAGTGCCGCCCCTGGCGGTTGGGGCACCCGCCCGGGCGCCGTCGGTGCCGGGCACGGTCGCGCCCCCGCGCCCGGTCGGCAGCCCGGCGGGGAGCTCGGCCCCGGTCGGCGACGCGGGTTTCGTCGCGATGATGGAAGCGCGGCGCGCCGAGACCGACGCCCTGCGTCATGAAGGGCCCCGGACCCTGGAAACCGGCAACTACAAGCGCGCGGCCGAGCTGTGCCAGGCGTGGGCGGAGCTCGACCTCGCCAACCCCGACGCATGGCGCTGCCTGGGACGGGCCGACCAGGGCCTCGGCAAGTATCAGGATGCGATCAACGCCTTCCGCAAGGCCAAGCAGCACGATCCGGCCGACCGCAAGCTCGACACAGCCATCCAGGATGCCGAGCGAGGCCTCGTCACGCAGTTCCTCCATCGCTACAGTCGCTGAGCGGGCCGAGGATCAGGCTATCAGCGCGAGCCACAGCGGCAGCGTCAACACGGCGAGCAGGGTCCCGCTGGAGATCAGCAACGCCACTGGCGCGCCCACGCCAGTCATCTGCACGGCGAGGATGTAGGCGGAGGTGGCGGTGGGCACCGCCGCCAGCAACACCGCCACCTGACGCTCGAGCGGCGAGAGCCCGAACAGCGTCGCCAGCCCCAGTGCGACCGCCGGAAGCACGGCGAGCTTCAGCGCGTTCCACCAGACGAGACCCCGGAGCGGCAGCGTGCCGCGCACGAACGTGAGGCCGGCGCCGGCGGCGAGCAGTCCCAGTGGAAGCGCCGCGGCCGACAGCGATCCCAGCACGCGCGCGAGGAGCTCCGGCATCGGGATCCCGGCGGCATTCCACAGCAGCCCGCCTGCGCAGGCGATGACCAGCGGATTGGTGGCGATCGCGCGTCCGATCCCTCGGCCGCGCCCGTGAATCAGCATCGCGACAGCCGCGATGTTGACGAGCGGCACCAGCACGCCGATCAGCAGGCTCATGGCGGCGACGCCTCGGGCGCCGCCGAGGCTGCTCGCGCCGGCGAGCGCGACGTAGCTGTTGAAGCGGAATCCGCACTGGAAACACGCAGCGAAGGTCGCCTCCGGCAGGCGCAGCAGCGGTCGCACGATGACCGATGCGGCCATCCCGGCGGCCGTGAACAGGATGCCGACAGCGATCAGCTTCGATGCATCGCCGAGCGCGAGCGACGATGTCGCGAGCGCGCGGAACAGCAGCGCCGGAAACAGCACGAAGTACACGATCCGCTCGACGCCGCGCCAGAACGCGGCATCGAACCACGGAGTGCGCTTGAGCGCCGCCCCCAGCGCGATCAGCGCGAAATCAGGCAGCAGCAGCAGCGCGGGGGTCATCGGGTCGGCAGGGTCGGATCGAGGCCGCGCGAACTACCGGGCCAGCGTATGGGGCTGTCGCTGGTCGGCGGCGGAACCGCCCCCACCTACGGCCGCGACGCGGCGGGAGATGGCGATGGCCGCGCAGCGATCACCGCGATGGCGCGCAGGCGCGCTCAGCCACGAATGCGGCGCAGCAGCGATGTCGTCGAGTGATCGTGGCGGAACGGAATCGCGACGAATCGCCCGCCGCGGGCGATCACCTCGCCGGCCCCCGCCGTCGTATCGACCGTGTAATCACCGCCCTTGACCAGCACGTCGGGGGCGCAGGCGACGATGAGATCGCGCGGCGTGTCCGAGTCGAACGGAACGACGAGGTCGACGCAGGCGAGCGCCGCCAGCACCGCCATCCGGTCCTCCAGCGTGTTCAGGGGCCGGTCGCCCTCTTTGCCCAATCGTCGCACGGATGCATCGCTGTTGACCGCGACGACCAGCGATGCGCCGAGGCCCTTCGCCTGCTCGAGGTAGGTGACGTGCCCGCGGTGCAGCAGGTCGAAGACGCCATTGGTGAAGACGAGCGGGCGGGGCAGCGCTGCGATCCGCCGCAGCGCATCGTCCGCCCGCGCGATCCTGGCCGGATACCGGGGCTCGGGCAGTGCGTCGGTCGCGGCACCCTGCGCCATCGGTTACTCAGTCGATGTACTGGAACAGCTTGACGACGCGCGTGACGCCGGAGGTCGTCGCGGCGATCTGCGCGGCGGCGTCGGCTTCGGAATGGCGCACGAGGCCCATCAGGTACACGACCTGTCGCTCGGTAACGACCTTGACGTGATTCGCCGCGAACTTGTTCGCCTCGACGAACCGCGACTTCACCTTCGCGGTGATATACGAGTCGTTGGTGCGCGAACCGACGCTCGCGACCGGCCCGATCAGCAGCTCGTTGTGCACGGTGCGCACCTTGGGGGTCTTGTGCGCGATCTCGACGATGGAGTTCAGCGAGTCCTGGGTCGGCACTTCGCCGGTCAGGAGCACGACGCCGTTGTAGCTCGTCACGTTGACGTGGACCTGGTCGCCGAAGCCGGCGCCGATGTTGTTCGCGATCTTGAGCTCGATCGACTCGTCGTCGACCTGCGCCCCTGCGGAGCGTCGATCGGTCGCGACCAGCGCGGTGCCGCCGACGGCCCCGGCGACCAGGATGGGGGCACAGCCGGCCAGCAGCGCCGATGCGGTGGCGATGGCAGCGAATACAGCAAACAGCGAGCGTTGGTTCATGTAGCGTCTCCCAGAAGCATTGCGTCGATGACGTCGCACAGGCAATGGATCGTCAGCAGATGGACTTCCTGAATGCGCATCGTGCGCCCGTGAGGAACGCACAGATGGACGTCTTCCGGCGCGAGAAGTTCACCGATGCGGCCGCCGCCCTTGCCAGTCAGCGCAATGACGCGCATCTCGCGCTCGTGTGCCGCGCCGATCGCGGCGATCACGTTCGGCGAATTGCCGGACGTGGAGATCGCGAGCAGCACGTCGCCTTTCCTTCCCAGAGCGCGGACCTGCTTGGCGAACACCTGCTCGAACGCGTAGTCGTTGGCAATGGCGGTCAGAAGCGACGTGTCGGTGGCCAGCGA
>DAHUXO010000217.1 GCA_027307095.1 Betaproteobacteria bacterium
GCCGTTGCCGGGACTGCGACGGAAGCCGCGCCCGCGGCAGCGGGTGACCCGCAGGCCATGATCGCGCATCTGCGCGAAATCGAGGCACGCCTCGACCGGCTCGAGAAATCGATCGGGCGCGCGATCGGCCTGCTGCAGCGCTTGCTGCATCCGGAACGCGTGGGCAAGCCCGGCACCCCGATGGGACGATGATGGGCGAGATCCTGCGACCGGGCGGTCCGATCGTGTGCGTCGTCGGCGCGCGTCCCAACTACATGAAGATGGCGCCGCTGATCCGCGCCTTCGACATGCAGCCAGGACTGCCGGGGGCCGTGCTCGTGCACACCGGCCAGCATTACGACATTGCAATGAACGAGCGGCTGTTCGCCGACCTCGAGCTTCCGGCGCCCGACCTCAATCTCGAAGTCGGGTCGGGGAGCCATGCGGTCCAGACCGCCGAGGTGATGCGCCGCTTCGAGCCGGTGGTCGACGACCTCAAGCCGAGCTGCGTGATCGTCGTCGGCGACGTCAACTCGACGCTCGCCTGCAGCCTCGTCGCGGTTAAGAAGCGGGTCCCGGTCGTCCACGTCGAGGCAGGCCTGCGCAGCTTCGACCGCGACATGCCCGAGGAAATCAACCGCATCCTGACCGACCAGATCGCCGACATCCTCTACACGACCGAGCGCGAGGCCGCGGACAACCTGATGCGCGAAGGCGTCGGCGGCGATCGCGTGGCCTTCGTCGGCAACGTGATGATCGATTCACTGCTGCAGCATCGCGGGCGTGCCGTGGCGCCTGCGCAAACGCTGATGCGCGCCAATGTCGATCCGGCCGCGTTCCTCGGGGCGGGGGGCTACGGCGTCGTCACGCTGCACCGCCCGTCGAACGTCGACAGCCCGGATGCGCTCGGCGAGGCGCTGGCGGTGCTGCGCGATGTCGCCGCGCGCGTCCCGCTGGTGTGGCCGATGCATCCGCGCGCGCGCACGAACGTCGAGCGCTACGGTTTTTCGTCGCTGTTCGCCGATGCGCGGATCGCGCTCCTGGAGCCGCAGGGTTACCTCGAGATGCTGGGGCTGATGGCCAATGCGCGACTGGTCCTCACCGACTCGGGCGGCATCCAGGAGGAGACGACGGCGCTCGCGGTGCCCTGCCTGACGATGCGCGAGAACACCGAGCGGCCGATCACGGTGGCGCAGGGAACCAACACGCTGGTGGGCCGCGATCGCCCGCGGATCGTCGCCTGTGCAGACGAGATCCTCGCGAGCGGCGGCAAGCGCGGCCGCGTCCCGGAGTTGTGGGACGGCCAGGCGGCGATGCGCATCGCCACACACCTGCAGGCCTGGCTCGCCTCGCGGGTGACCGTCGGGCCGCGCGTCGCATGAGCAGCGCCGTCGCAGCTTCCCCGATGTCCCGGTCGCAGGCGTCCACGGCCCCGATCGTCAACGCATTGACGATCGACGTCGAGGACTATTTCCAGGTCTCGGCGTTCGCACCCCACGTCGACCGCAGCAGCTGGGACACGATGGAATGCCGTGTCGAGCGCAACATCGAGCGCATCCTGCAGCTGCTCGCCGATGCGGATGCGCGGGCCACGTTCTTCACGCTGGGATGGATCGCCGAGCGCTATCCCCATCTGATGCGCACGATCGCCGACGCGGGTCACGAGCTCGCGAGCCACGGCTTCGAGCACCATCGCGCCAGCGAGCAGGACCGCGACGAGTTCCTGGCCGACATCCGGCTCGCCAAGGCGATCCTCGAGGACATCGCGGGTCGCGAGGTGCGTGGTTACCGCGCCCCCAGCTTCTCGATCGGCAAATCGAACCCCTGGGCCTTCGACGCGATCGCGGAAGCGGGGTACCGGTACAGCTCCAGCCTCTATCCGATCCGCCACGACCACTACGGCGTCCCCGACGCACCGCGCTTCGCCCATACGGTGCGCCCGGAACTGCTCGAGATCCCGGTGGCGACGGTCCGGATGTTCCGATCCAACTGGCCCGCCGGCGGCGGCGGCTACTTCCGATTGCTGCCGTATGCGGTCTCGCGCTGGTCGATCCGCCGCATCCATGCCCGCGACGGCCAGCCGGCGATGTTCTATTTCCACCCGTGGGAGCTCGATCCCGAGCAGCCGCGCGTGCCGGGGCCGGGGGCGAAGACCCGCTTTCGCCATTACCTGAACCTGCACCGGATGGAGCCGCGCCTGACACGCCTGTTTCGCGATTTTCGCTGGGACCGTGCCGATCGGGTGTTCCTCGATGCGGCGCCGTGATGGAGGCGACCGCCGAAGCCACGGTCGGCACTGCGCGCGCGACGCCGATTGCGCCACGCGTCCGGCCTTTCGCCGGCGGTGACGAAGCGCGCTGGGACGCATTCGTCGACGCCTGCGCGTCGGCGACGTTCTTCCATCGCGCGGGCTGGCGCGACATCCTCGAGAACGTTTTCCGGCACCGCTGCCATTACCTGATCGCCGGGCGCGGCGACCAGATCTGCGGCGTGCTGCCGATGGCCGAGATCCGGAGCCGCCTGTTCGGGCATGCGCTGGTGTCGCTGCCGTTCTGCGTCTACGGTGGGCCCGCAGCGAACGATTCCGCAGCCGAGAACGCGCTGATCGATGCCGCGGTCGAACTGGCAGGTTCGTTGCGCGTCGATCATCTCGAGCTCCGGAACCGCGACCCGAAGCGCCCCGATTGGCCTTGCCAGGACTTGTACGTGACTTTCCGCAGGACACTCGCCCCCGATGTGGAGACGAACATGCTCGCAATCCCGCGCAAGCAGCGCGCGATGGTGCGCAAGGGCATCGCGCGGGGGCTGCGCAGCGAGATCGACCCTGCGCCCGAGCGGTTCTTCGAGTTGTACGCCGACAACATGCACCGGCTCGGCTCGCCCGCGCTTTCGAAGCGTTACTTCGAGCGGCTGTGCGCCACGTTCGGCGCGGCCTGCGAGTGCATGACGGTGACCACGCCCGGGGGCAAGCCGGTGAGCGGGGTCCTGTCGTTCCGTTTCCGCGACGAGGTGCTGCCCTACTCCGCGGGCGACACCGAAGAGGCGCGCGACCTCGCCGCCAACGACTTCAAGTACTGGGAACTGAT
>DAHUXO010000222.1 GCA_027307095.1 Betaproteobacteria bacterium
GCTGGTGGTCGCCGTCGGCGGCCTGGTCGAGATCGTGCCGCTGTTCTTCCAGAAATCCACGACCGTGCCCGTCGAGGGGCTCAAGCCCTACACCGCGCTGCAGATCGAGGGGCGCGATATCTACGTGCGCGAGGGCTGCTATCTGTGCCATTCGCAGATGATCCGCCCGTTCCGCGCCGAGACCGAGCGCTACGGCCACTATTCCGTGGCCGGCGAGTTCGTGTACGACCATCCATTCCTGTGGGGCAGCAAACGCACCGGCCCCGACCTCGCGCGGGTCGGCGGACGCTACAGCGACGAATGGCACCGCCAGCACCTGAACGAGCCGCGGGACGTGGTCCCCGAGTCGAACATGCCCGCCTATCCGTGGCTGTTCCGCAGCCCCGCCGACGCCGATTCGATCCGGGCCAAGATGCGCGTCCTGCGCGAAGTCGGCGTCCCGTACACGGACGACGAGATCGCCAAGGCCCCCGAGGAGCTCAAGGACAAGACCGAGGCCGATGCGCTGATCGCGTACCTGCAGAGCCTGGGCACCGCGCTGAAAGGAGTCAGGTGACATGGATCCCGTGATTGCATTCCACGCCGGACTGACAGTGGTTTCGTTCGTGGTGTTCCTGGGCATCGTGTGGTGGGCGTACGGCGGCCACCGCAAGACGCAGTTCGAGTCGACGGCACTGAGCGTCCTCCAGGACGAGGACGATCCGGCGTCGCCGGAGCCGAGAGGGAGATCGGCGTGAGCGATTTCAGCAGCCCATTCTGGAGCGTCTACATCGCGGTCATCACGCTGGTCAGCATTCTCGCCTGCGGGTTGCTGCTGTGGCGGCTTTCGACCAAGCGCCTGCCGTCGGGACAGAAGGCAGGCGTGATGGGCCACGTCTGGGACGAGAACCTCGAGGAATACAACAATCCGCTGCCGCGCTGGTGGATGTGGCTGTTCTACATCACCATCGTCTTCTCGCTCGGGTACCTGCTCCTCTACCCCGGCCTCGGCAGCTTTCCCGGCATGCTGAAATGGACGTCGCATTCGCAGTACGACGCCGAACAGGCGAAAGCGAAAGCGGTCTACGAGCCGATCTTCGCGAAATACGCCGCGATGCCGATTCCGGCGGTCGCCGCCGATCCCCAGGCGCGTGAAATCGGGCAGCGCCTGTTCCTCAACTACTGTGCCCAATGCCACGCGTCCGATGCACGCGGTGGCAACGGCTTCCCGAACCTGGCCGACAACGACTGGCTGTACGGCGGCGATCCGGACACGATCGTCGCGACCATCACCAACGGACGGACCGCGGCGATGCCTGCGTGGGCGCCGGTCGTCGGCGACGAGGGCGTCAAGGACCTCGCCAACTACGTGAAGTCGCTGGGCGGAACGCCGTTCGACTCGGTCCGCGCCGCGCAGGGCAAGGTCCTGTTCCAGACGAACTGCGTCGCATGCCACGGGCCGCAGGGCAAGGGCAACCAGGCGATCGGCGCGCCGAACCTCACCGACGACATCTGGCTCTACGGCGGCAGCGAGACGACGCTGATCCGCACGATCAGCAAGGGCCGCAGCGGCGTGATGCCGGCGTGGGGCGCGTTCCTCGGTCCCGACAAGATCCACATCCTCGCCGCCTGGGTGTATGGCCTGTCGCATCAGGGCGGCAAGTGACGCGGCTCGAAGCGCAGCGGCCGTGAAACCATGACGACCCGAAGCTGACCGCCGGATGGACACCCCGGTAAAGTCGAACAACGGCGCCACGCTTCCCGAAACCGCGGAGCAGACCCTCTACGAGGTCCGCAAGAAGATCTATCCCCGGGCCGTGCGCGGCAAGTTCGCCGCGTGGCGATGGACGTTCGTGCTGCTCACGCAGCTCGTGTTCTACGGGGCGCCGTGGCTGAGCTGGAACGACCGCCAGGCAGTGCTGTTCGACCTGGTCTCACGCAAGTTCTACATCTTCGGCCTGGTGTTCTGGCCGCAGGACATCGTCTACCTGACGGTCCTGCTGATCATCTGCGCGTACTCGCTGTTCCTGTTCACCGCGGTCGCAGGCCGCCTGTGGTGCGGCTTCGCCTGCCCGCAGACGGTCTATACCGAGGTGTTCATGTGGATCGAGCGCCGCATCGAAGGCGACCGTCCCGCCCGGATGAAGCTCGACCGACAGCCGCTGTCGCCGCGCAAGTTCGGGTTGAAGGCGGCGAAGCACGGCGTGTGGATCGCGCTGGCGCTGTGGACAGGTTTCACCTTCGTCGGCTATTTCACGCCGATCCACGTCCTGTGGCGCGAGGTCATGACGCTGCACACCGGATCGTGGGAGACCTTCTGGGTGCTGTTCTACGGCTTCGCCACCTACGGCAACGCCGGATGGATGCGCGAGCAGGTCTGCAAGTACATGTGTCCATACGCACGCTTCCAAAGCGTGATGTTCGACCCCGACACCCTGATCATCACCTACGATCCGGATCGCGGCGAGCCGCGCGGCTCGCGCGGCAGGAGCGTCGACTACAAGGCGAAGGGCCTGGGCGATTGTGTCGATTGCGGCATCTGCGTTCAGGCCTGCCCGACCGGCCTCGACATCCGCAACGGCCTCCAGTACGAGTGCATCGGCTGCGCGGCGTGCATCGACGGCTGCAACCAGGTGATGGACAAGATGGGTTACCCGCAAGGGCTGATCCGCTACTCGACCGAAAAGGCGATGCAGGGCCACTACAGCGCCGAGCGCATCGTGAAGCGCGTGTTCCGGCCGCGCGTGCTCGTCTACACGGCCATCCTGTGGCTGATCATCGTCGTGTCCGCGGTCACGCTCTACGAGCGGGTGCCGCTCAAGGTCGACGTGATCCGCGACCGCGGCAACGTGATGCACGGATCGGACGATCCCGAGGTCCAGAACGTCTACCGCCTGCAGATCATGAACACGCAGGAAGTCGCGCGCGACGTGCGGATTTCGGTGGCCGGCGTCGATGGAATCAAGCTCGAGGCCGAGGCCCAGCCGATCCGCGTGCCGGCGACCTCGTCGCGCGTGGTCGCGGTGCGGGTCGAAGCCCCGCGTGCCTCCCTCAAGGATCGTTCAAACCGGATCCATTTCACCGTCGAGGCTGCCGACCCGTCGCACCCCGGCACGGCGCCGCTCACCGTCGTCGAGAAGGCGGCGCTGGTGATCCCCTGACCCCCGCGAGGCTTCCCCATGACCGAGCCCCTGCTCCAACGCCCGCCGGTTCCCTGGTACCGGGAACCCTGGCCCTGGTTCCTGATCGCCCTGCCGGGCAGCGTCGTCATCGCGAGCTTCGTGACGCTCTACCTGGCGGTGACGCACGCCGATGCGCTGGTCGTCGACAATTATTACCAGCAGGGCCTCGCGATCAATCGCACGCTGGCGCACGACCGGCTCGCGCTGCAGCGAGGCTATCGCGCCGACGTGATGCTGAACCAGGAACGAACGCTGCTGCGCGTGAAGCTCACCGGCGCCGAGCTTCCGCCGGCACTGCGCCTGCGCTTCATCCATCCGACCAAGGGGGGGCTGGACGAGCTCGTCGTCGCGCGCGAGATCCAGCCCGGGCTCTACGAAGGCAGGATGCAGGTCGCCACGGCGATCCGCTGGGACATCGATCTCGAGGATGCGGCGCGGACCTGGCGCATCACCGGGGACTGGTATCCTCGCGACGATCATTTCGTGCTCGAACCCTCGGGCAAGTAGCGCCATACATCGACGGGTCCGGACGACAAGGCAGGAGCGGCAGATGAGACTTCAGAAGCTGATCTGGGTACTGTGGCCATCGTTCATCGCCGCCGGTGCGGCGGAGGCGCTGTTCTTCACCGTCTTCGACCCCGAGGAGCTCCCGTTCTTCGGCACGATTGTGGGCGCGAGCCGCATCGCCACCTATTCGGTCGGCTTCTTCCTGTTCTGGGCGTTCGCCGCCTTTTCGAGCAGCCTGACCTGTTTCTTCCAGCGCGGCTCGGACGAGATCAACCGCTGCCCCCTGCCGCCGACGGCGCGGCCGCTCGGCTGCCCCAAGCGCTCGGACGAGAACGCGTCGTGCCGCTGAGCGGACTGCCTCCCCGTCGCGCGCCCGGGTCGCGCATCGCGCAGGCGCTGCGATGACGATCGCCTGGGCAGTGTTGGGCGTCGCGCTGTTCACCGGCCTGCTTGGCGGCGTCCACTGCATGGGCATGTGCGGCGGCATCGTTTCGGCGCTGACCAGCGGAACCAAGGCGACCGGCGGCTCGTGGTCGATCCCCCTCTTCTACAACCTCGGCCGGATCGCGAGCTATGGCGTCGCGGGGGCGATCGCGGGCGCTTTCGGCAGCCTCGGCCTGATGTTCGATGGACTGATTCCGGTGCAGATCGCCCTCTACGTGCTCGCCAACCTGCTGCTGATCGGTCTCGGCCTCTACCTCGCCGGCATACCGGGACCCATCGCGAGGCTGGAGCGGCTGGGCGGCCACCTGTGGTCTCTCCTCAAGCCGCATACACGACGCTTCCTGCCGGTCGACCGCCCTGCAAAGGCACTCGCCGTAGGCATGCTGTGGGGGTGGCTGCCCTGCGGGCTCGTCTACACGGTGCTGTTCGGTGCACTGCTCGCCGGTAATGCGCTGAGCGGCGCCGCGCTGATGCTCGCGTTCGGCCTGGGCACTCTGCCCAACCTGATGGCGGCCGCGCTGCTGCTGCGACGCTCACGCGCGTGGCTGTCCAGCCGCGCCGCGAGGCTCGTCTCGGGAAGCGTCGTGCTGGGATTCGGCGTCTATGGCCTTGCGCATGCAGCGACGCTCGGCCAGCAGATCAAGGGCGGCCTGATCTGCATCGGTTGAGCCGCAGCTCCCCGCGTCTACGATGCGGGGGCAATCCGATCCACGCATTCACGCTGCCCGCCTTGCCGACTGCCTCGATCATCCCGGCTACGCGCGCACCGCCAACTGCGCGGGGCGAAGGCTGGTCGCGAGCCGCGTGTCCTCGAGAACTTCGCCCGAGGCGAGGCGCTCGCGCAGCAGGTCGGGGCCGCGGTATTGGACGTCGCGGTATTCGTCGTCGAGCTCCCCTTGCTGTGGCAGGGCGTACCAGTAGCGGAAGCGGTCGCCGACGCAGCGCGGAAGCTCGCGATTGATCGCGTAATCGGAGCCCGCGTTGCGCACCTTGGACCGGAACTGATGCAGACTGCGGATCGGGTAGTGGCAGGTCAGGATGGCGCTGGTGAACCGCTTGTCGCGGAACGACAACGCAAACGCGTCGTGGCAGCCCTGGACCACGACGACGTTGCCGGCGCCTCGATGGGTCGCCTTGGGTGCGATGCGTCGCATCGCTAGAGGAACGCTCATCGCGGGCTGCCGCCGCACCGATCGCGAAGTCGCAGGGTTCTATGCTCAGGTTGGGCAACGGCGAGACAATCCGCCAGCGAAGATCTGCGACCACAGATTGCGCGGCGGCGCTGCGCAGCCGAAGCGCAGCGGGTCGCGCCCGGGCGATCGCTCAACTCGGAAGACCCCCGGGGGCGCCGAGAATGAGGCAGGCACCGTCACACTCGGGCGACCAACGCGCGTTCAATGGCCAGTCG
>DAHUXO010000225.1 GCA_027307095.1 Betaproteobacteria bacterium
CCGAGACGATCCACAAGGTGTCGATCATCCCGCGCGGCATCGGGGCGCTCGGCTACACCATCCAGCGGCCCACCGAGGACCGCTTCCTGATGACGCGCCAGGAGCTGGAAAACAAGATCGCGATGCTGCTGGGCGGTCGCGCCGCAGAGATGCTGGTGTTCGGCGAAGCCTCGACCGGGGCCGCGGACGACCTCGCCAAGGCCACCGACATCGCCCGCGGCATGGTCGCGCATTTCGGCATGGACCAGGATCTGGGCGCGGTCAGCTACGAAACCGACCGCTCGACCATGCTGGGACCGGGGCAGGCGCAGACCTACCTCGAGCGCCACTACAGCGAAGCGACCGCGCAGCAGATCGACGCGGCCTTGAAGCGCATCATCGACCGGGCCTTCGAGCATGCGTTCGGGTTGCTGCGCGAGCACCGCAGCGTGCTCGATGCTGCCGCGCGCGAGCTGCTCGAGAAGGAGACGCTCGACGAGGATGCGCTGCGCGGCTACGCCGCGCGGATCACCAAATCGGCGAGCGCAGCGGCAATCGGCGCGACGGCCGGAGCGACGACGGTGCCGCCCGCGACGGTGTCGGGTCGATGACCTGCGAGCCGGCTCTCGCCTCCCGCCGATGCCTCAGCGCCACTCGTCGACCGTGGGAACGCGGATGCCCTCGACTTCGGGCAGGTCGAAGCCGAAATGCTCGACCAGCAATGCCCGCAACGCCGCGCGATCGGGAAGCTGCATCGTCTGCGACTCGGCCCCACGACGGATCGTGACGTCGCGGTTCATCACCGACACCCGGCCATCGTCGGTCAGGGCGCGCAGCATGATCCGGTTTACGAAAGGCGAACCCGGATGCGTCGCCGTGAAATGATTGCCGACCTCGAAATCGATCAGGTTGTCGTCCTCGACGGCCGATACCCAGCAGTCGGTGGCCCTGTCGGGCGCCTGCGTGCGCAACACCCACAGGCCGCCGTCGCGCGACATCCAGTGGGTGTCGGTCCCCACGCTCACGTCCATGCCTTCGACCAGCGGCACCGGCACGCGGGGCGCGAGCGAGCCGAACCCGGGATCGACGACGAACCTCCCCTCCGCCAGCGGCACGGTGAGGAACATGTGGGCACGCGGCGACGCCTCGCGGGGTGCGACGACGACGACGCGCGCGGTATGCCGCGCCGGCTCGAAGCCGATCGCCTCCAGCGCCACGGCGAACAGCGTGCCGTGCTCGAAGCAGTAGCCTCCGCGCCGGGCGCCGACGAGCTTGTCCTGCACCGACTCGAGGTCGAGGCGCACGCCCCGTCCGAGGAGCACATCGAGGTTCTCGAAAGGAATGTGCGACATGTGGGCGTCGAGCAGCCCGGCCAGCGTCGCGTGGATGGGGCGGAGATCGCCAGCCCACTCGATGCGCTCGAGGTAGGCGTCGAGATCGAAAGCCATGATCGTGCTCCCTGCTGAGGACCGCCCGCCCATTGACCTGCGGTGGCGATCGCGGTTCCATGGCGCCATTATGGAGGGAGCGGCATGACCAGGCGAAGCTTCCCGCTGGCGGATGTCTATCGGCTGCTCGAGCCGGGCCCGGTCGTGCTGGTGACGACCGCCGGCGGGGGCCGCGCTAACATCATGGCGATGTCGTGGCACACGATGATGGAGTTCGAGCCGCCGCTCGTGGGCTGCGTGATCAGCGGGCGCAACCATTCGTTCGGCCTGCTGCGAACCAGCCGGGAGTGCGTGATCAACATCCCGACCTTCGATCTCGCCCGCAAGGTGGTCCAATGCGGCAACACGTCGGGCCGGCGCGTCGACAAGTTCAAGCGCTTCGGGCTGACTCCCGTCGCCTCGTCGCACGTGGACGTGCCGAGGATCGACGAGTGCTACGCCAACCTCGAATGCCGGATCGCGGATGCGCGGATGGTCGACCGCTACAACCTGTTCGTGCTCGAGGTGGTCAAGGCATGGATCGATCCCTCGGTGAAGAAGCCGCGGACGATCCACCATGCCGGCCGCGGCGCCTTCGTCGTCGACGGCGAGACGATCCGGCTGCGCTCCAGGATGAAGTGACGCGCATGGCGGTCACGAAGAAAGTTTCCACCCGCAGGACGTCGCGCAAGCCCCGCGCGTCGCCGAAGCGGCGCGTCGATCACGCATCGAGCACGGCTGGTCTCGCGCGCCAGTTGCGCGCATGGGCCGACTCGGTGCTGGGCGTCGCCGGCGCAGCGGCCGACCTCTCGGTCGGTGCCGCCAAGGCGTTGCTGGTCAAGCCCGGCCAGCGCGCAGCAGTGGAGAAGGCCGGGGCGCTTCTGCGCCGCATGCGCGAAGCCGCGGGTTTGAGCATCCGGGAAGTCGCCGAAGCAATCGATCTCGAGGACCCCGCGCTGCTCGAGCTGGTCGAGACGGGCAGGATCGCGCTGCCGTTCGAGATCGTGCTGCGGCTCGCCTCGGTGCTCGGCCGCAACGACCCGATCCCGTTCGTCATGCGCCTGACCCGCTCGTACAACCCCGAGGTGTGGCGCACGCTCGAGCGCCTGGGTATTGGGCGCCTCGCCGTGCAGGCGGGACGCGAACGCGAGTTCGCGAACATCTATCGCGCCAGCGATGCCGCACGCGGATTGTCCGACGAGGAATTCGCAGCCGCCCTCGCATTCACCCGGCAGGCGTTCCAGCTCGCGCTGGCTTGTCGCGGGAAGACGCCCGGTCTCCGGCGCCGGGCGCGGCCGGTCGAATGATCGCCGCCCTCGGCAGGGTGCGGGCGTGAAGCGACGCTGCGGTTCGCATCGCGCGGCGCAGTCACCGGCGTCCCGTGAATTGCCGGGGCAATCCCTGCCAGCACTGGAAGTATTCGGTCTGGAGTTGCGCCGATTCGAGTGCGTGGCGCGTCGGCCGGATCACGCAGCGCGTCTCGAACATGAAAGCCATCGTGTCCTCGATGTAATCGGGCTTCGACGTATCGGCGTTGCTCGCGCGCTCGAACGTTCCCGCGTCGGGCCCGTGGCCGGTCATGCAGTTGTGCAGGCTCGCGCCTCCCGGCACGAAACCCCCGGCTTTGGCGTCGTAGGCGCCGTGGATCAGGCCCATGAACTCGCTGGCGATATTGCGGTGGAACCAAGGCGGGCGGAACGTGTGCTGCATCGCGAGGACGCGCGGTGGGAAGATCACGAAATCGATCGCATCGACGCCGGGCGTGTCCGACTGCGACTGCAGCACCAGGAAGATCGACGGATCCGGATGATCGTAGCTGATTGATCCGATGGTGTTGAATCGACGCAGGTCGTACTTGTAAGGCGCGTAGTTGCCGTGCCAGGCGACGACGTCGAGCGGCGAATGATCCATCCGCGCCGACCACAGTTTGCCCATGAACCGTGCGACGAGCTCGCATGAACCCTCGCGATCCTCGTACCAGGCGGTGGGCGTCAGGAAATCGCGGGGATTGGCGAGGCCGTTGGACCCGATGGGCCCGAGGTCCGGCAGCCGGAGCGCAGCGCCGTAGTTCTCGCAGATGTAGCCGCGGGCGTCGGGATCGCGCAGCTCGACCCGGAAGCGCAGGCCGCGGGGAATGACGGCGATCTCCTGCGGCTCGACGTCGACGACGCCGAGCTCGGTGACGAAGCGCAGCCTGCCCTGCTGCGGGACGATCAGCATCTCGCCGTCGGCGTTGTAGAAATACCGGTCGGTCATCGAACGGTTCGCAGCAAAGACGTGGATGCCGCAGCCGGCCTGCGCGTGCGGGTCGCCGTTGCCGGCCATGGTCACGATGCCGTCGATGAAATCCGTCGGTGCCGAGGGAATCGGCAGCGGATCCCAGCGCAGCTGATCGGGCGGCGTGGCGACCGCTGCGAAATCGGAGTCGTAGCGGCCGTTGGCGATGCGCTCGAAGGGCCGATGGACGGCAGCCGGGCGGATCCGGTAGAGCCACGATCGACGGTTGGCGCCGCGCGGGGCAGTGAATGCCGTGCCTGAGAACTGCTCGGCGTAGAGGCCGTAGGGGCATTTCTGCGGCGAGTTCTGCCCGACCGGCAGTGCGCCGGGGAGGGCCTCGGTGGCGAACTCGTTGCCGAATCCGGAAACGTAGCGTGGCGCGTCCGGGCCGGTGCCTGCGGTGCTCATGGCGCATCCTTGCGCTGGGCGCCAAGCGGCGCGCCTTGTGCATGGGCCGCCCCGGTCGCAGCGACCCCTGCGCTGCCCTCCCCGACCGGCGCGATCCCGTCGCGCGCATGCGCCATCGCCTCTCGCAGCACGTCGAGGTCGCCGATGTGATTGGCGAGCAGCAGGATCAGCTTGGCGTTGACGAGCTCGCTCTGCTCGGGTGCGAGGTCGCGATGCGTCTCGATCGGCGCCTCGTAGAAATCGTCGGGTGCGGCGATGTTGGGTTCGGTGTTGAGGGTGGCGGGCATGAAGGATCCAGTTTCAGGCGTTGCACGTGGCACGCGCGAGCGCTGCGGTGAGTGCGCCAGCGTCGAAGTCCCGCCAGCGCGCGCAGACATGCTGGTCGGGACGCAGCAGGTAGCAGGTTCCGGCACCGGCATCGTAGCGCCGGGCCAGCAGGCCTTGCACATCCTCGACGATGGCGATGCCCGGTGCGCCACCCTCCGGCACGGCGCCATCCTGGCCCGCGCCATGCGGCGCGCCGGGTGTCATCGCTCCGGCGTAGGCGTCGCGGTCAAGCGTGTTGAG
>DAHUXO010000233.1 GCA_027307095.1 Betaproteobacteria bacterium
TCGAGACCCGCGGCGGGCCGCTGTCGCGCGACGCGCTGATGACCATCGAGGCCGCCGACATCCGGGCGAGCCGCGTGTTCGACAACGGGGGCGAGAAGTGACGACCGCTGCGGATCCCGGCGCGAGGGGCGGCGGCACGAAGTCCGCCGCGGATCGCCTGGGCGCCCTGATCTTCGACGTCGACGGAACGCTCGCCGACACCGAGGAGACGCATCGCCAGGCGTTCAACTACGCGTTCCTGGAGTTCGGCCTCGACTGGGAATGGGGGAAGCCACTCTACCGCGAGCTGCTGAAGACCTCCGGCGGCAAGGAGCGCATCGCGCTCTACATCGAGGCCCTGCCGGCCGCCGCCGCCGAGTCCGCCCGCCTGCACCAGCTCGTGCCCGCGATCCACCGCGCGAAGACCCGACTCTACGCCGAGCTGATCGCCGACGGTCGCTGCAAGCTGCGGCCGGGGATCGAGCGCCTGTTCGAGGACGCGCGCAGTGCCGGTGTCCGGCTCGCGATCGCGTCGACGACGACGGCCGAGAACGTCCACGCGCTGCTGACGCGACACCTGGGCGAGGACGCGCTGCAGCGCTTCGCGTGCATTGCCTGCGGCGACCACGTCGAGCGGAAGAAGCCGGCCCCCGACATCTATGCACTGGCGCTCGCGACGCTGGGCGAACCCGCGCGGCGCTGCGTCGCGTTCGAGGATTCCGCGAACGGCCTGCGCGCGGCCAAGGCCGCGGGCCTTTGCACGGTCGTGACGCCTTCGCAATGGACGCTGGGCGAGGATTTCCGCGCCGCGGATCTCGTGCTCTCGCACCTGGGCGATCCGGCGCATCCGCTGCCGCCGGCGCAGGCGGCGACGGTGGGCGGGCCGTGGCTGGGCCTCACCGAGTTGCGCAGCCTGCATGCGGCGGCGACGAGCGGCGCTGCGCAGGAAGCTGCCAAATCGTGAGCCACCGCCAAGCCGATGCCCGACCCGATGCGCCGAAGCTGCTCGCGCGCGTACGCGCGGTCGCCTTCGACCTCGACGGGACGCTCGTCGACAGCGCCCCCGACCTGGCGGCTGCGGCGAACGCGATGCTGGAGGTGCTGGGCCAAGCGCGGCTGCCCGAGTCGCGGATCGCTGCGCTGATCGGCAACGGCATCGACCGGCTGGTCGAAGCCGCACTCGCGGCGAGCACCGGGCGCGCCGCCGAAGCGGGCCCGCTGGCTTCTGCTGCGGCGCTGTTCCGCCGCTGCTACGCCGAGCGGCTGTTCGACCGAAGCCGCGTCTATCCGGGCGTGATCGAGGGCCTCGCGGCGCTGGATGCCATGGGGGTCGCGCGTTGCTGCATCACCAACAAGGCGAGCGCGTTCACGCTGCCTCTGCTCGATGCCGCCGGTCTGTCCGGCCGCCTGGGATTCGCGTTGTGCGCCGACCGGTCCGAGGAGCGCAAGCCCGCCCCCACGCTGCTGCTCGCGGCCTGCCGGCGTCTTGGCATCGCTCCCGGCGATATGCTCTACGTCGGGGACTCGCGCATCGACATCGCCGCCGCGCGTGCCGCAGGCTGTCCGGTCGCGGTCGTCGACTACGGCTACCACCAGGGATTCTCCCTCGCCGCCGAGCGCCCGGACTGGATCATCGCGAGCGTCGCCGAGCTCCCCGCGCTGCCGGCCTCGCCGCGCCAAGCAAACCTTCAAGCCTGAGGGACCGCACGATGCTCGCCGACCGAACGACGCTGACCCAGTTCCTGATCGAGGAACGCCGCCGCCACCCTGGCGCCAGCGGCGAATTCAACGGCCTGATCCTCGACGTCGCGCTGGCCTGCAAGGCGATCTCGCGCGAGGTCGCGAGCGGCGCGCTCAACGGCGTCCTCGGCGGCAACGCAACGACCAATGTCCAGGGCGAGACGCAGAAGAAGCTCGACGTCATCGCCAACGACCTGTTCCTGCGCGCCAACGAATGGGGAGGTCATCTGGGCGGCATGGTGTCCGAGGAGCTCGACGCGCCGTACGCGATTCCGGCGCAATACCCGAAAGGGAGCTACCTGCTCGCGTTCGATCCGCTGGATGGCTCGTCGAACATCGATGTCAACGTCGCCGTCGGCAGCATCTTCTCGATCCTGCGCGCGCCGAACCCGGGCGCCGATGCCGTTGCCGCGGACTTCCTGCAACCGGGCCACCAGCAGGTGTGCGCGGGCTACGCCATCTACGGGCCGTCGACGATGCTGGTGCTGACCGTGGGCAACGGCGTCCACGGATTCACGCTCGACCCGCTGCTGGGCGAGTTCTTCCTGACGCACCCGGGCATCGGGATCCCGGTGACGACCAGCGAGTTCGCGATCAACGCCTCGAACAGCCGCTTCTGGGAGCCCGCGGTCACGCGCTATGTCGAGGAGTGCCTCGCCGGCAAGTCGGGTCCGCGCGGCAAGGATTTCAACATGCGGTGGATCGCTTCGCTGGTCGCGGAGACGCATCGCGTGCTGATGCGCGGCGGCGTGTTCCTCTATCCGCGCGACACCAAGGAGCCGCCGAAGCCGGGCAGGCTGCGCCTGCTCTACGAGGCCAATCCGATTGCGTTCATCGTCGAGCAGGCAGGCGGGCGGGCGAGCACCGGACGGGGCCGGATGCTCGACACGGTGCCCGAATCGCTGCACCAGCGCATCGGCCTGGTGTTCGGGTCGCGCGAGGAGGTCGCGAGGATCGAGCAGTATCACCGCGACCACAACCTGCGCGAATTCGACGCGCCGCTGTTCGCCTCGCGCGGCCTGTTCCGCGCGACCATCTGATCAGATCGCCAGGCAGGGAGGAGAGGGATGTCGATCAAGCATCCGATCATTGCGATCACCGGCTCGTCGGGCGCGGGCACGACCTCGGTGATGCGCACGTTCGAGCAGATCTTCCGCCGCGAGGGCGTCGACGCCGCATTCCTCGAGGGTGACAGCTTTCATCGCTACGATCGCGCCGAGATGAAGCAGAAGATGGCCGAGGAGCTCGCGCGCGGCAACCAGCATTTCAGTCACTTCGGCCCCGAGGCGAACCTGTTCAGGGAGCTCGCCGACCTGTTCAGGATCTACGCCGAGACGGGTCGCGGCAAGCGGCGCAAGTACCTGCACGACGAGGAGGAGGCGAAGCCGCACGGTCAGAAGCCGGGAACGTTCACGGCCTGGGAGGACCTGCCGGCGGACACCGACCTGCTGTTCTACGAGGGGCTGCACGGGGCCGTCGTCACCGAGGAGGCGAACGTCGCCCAGCACGTCGACCTGCTGATCGGGGTCGTCCCGGTGATCAACCTCGAGTGGATCCAGAAGCTGCAGCGCGACCAGAAGATGCGCGGCTATTCGACCGAAGCCGTGACCGACACGATTCTGCGGCGGATGAACGACTACGTCCACTACATCTGCCCGCAGTTCGCGCACACGCACGTCAATTTCCAGCGCGTCCCGATCGTCGACACGTCCAACCCGTTCATCGCCAGGTTCATTCCGACGCCGGAGGAATCGATGCTGGTGATCCGCTTCGCCAATCCGCGCGGCATCGATTTTCCGTACCTGCTGTCGATGATGAACGGGTCGTTCATGTCACGCGCGAACACGATCGTGTGCCCGGGTGGAAAGATGGACCTGGCGATGCAGCTCATTTTCACGCCGATGATCTGGCGGTTGATCGAGCGGCGCAAGCAGGTGATGGCGAGCTAGATCGAGGAGCGCAACATGAACGTCCAGGTGAGCGAGCGTCCCGCGATCGACGCGGCGCAGCGCGATGTCGTCAACGTCCTGCGCGCGCTGGCGATGGACGCGGTGCAGAAGGCGAACTCGGGGCATCCCGGCATGCCGATGGGCATGGCGGAGATCGCCGAAGTGCTTTGGCGGCGCCATCTGCGCCACAACCCGGCCAACCCGCGATGGGTCGACCGCGACCGCTTCGTGCTGTCGAATGGCCATGGCTCGATGCTGCAGTACGCGCTGCTGCACCTGTCCGGCTACGACGTGTCGATCGAGGACCTCAAGCACTTCCGGCAGATGCACTCGAAGACCCCGGGCCACCCGGAGGTCGGGGTGACGCCGGGCGTCGAGACGACCACCGGTCCGCTGGGGCAGGGCATCGCGAATGCGGTGGGCATGGCGATCGCCGAGAAGCAGCTGGCGGCGCAGTTCAACCGGCCGGGCTTCGACGTCGTCGACCATCACACCTGGGTGTTCCTCGGTGACGGCTGCATGATGGAGGGGATCTCGCACGAGGTCTGCTCGCTGGCCGGAACGCTGGGCCTCGGCAAGCTGATCGCGCTCTACGACGACAACGGCATTTCGATCGACGGCCATGTCGAAGGCTGGTTCACCGACGACACGCCGCGCCGCTTCGAGGGCTATGGCTGGCACGTGCTGAGCGACGTCGACGGACACGACCGGGAGGCGGTCCACCGCGCGATCGTCGCGGCGAAAGCGGTGACCGACCGGCCCTCGCTGGTCTGCTGCAAGACCGTCATCGGCCAAGGTTCCCCGAACAAGGCCGGATCGCACGAGGCCCATGGCGCGGCGCTGGGTGACAGGGAGGTTGCGGCGACCCGCGCCGCGATCGGCTGGACCTACGCCCCGTTCGAGGTCCCGCCGCATGTCAAAGCCGCCTGGGACGCGCGAGAGCAGGGCGCCGTCGCCGAAGGATCGTGGCGGGAACAGTTCGACGCGTACGCGTATGCCCATCCGGAACTCGCGCGCGAGTTCGAGCGGCGCGTGCGCGGCGAGCTGCCCGCGGATTTCGACGCCCGCGTCGTCGCGATGATGGCGAAGGCGAAGGAAAAGGCCGAGACGATCGCGACGCGCAAGGCCTCGCAGAACGCGATCGAAGCGCTGGCCCCGCTGTTGCCCGAGCTTATCGGGGGTTCCGCCGACCTGGCCGGCTCGAACCTCACGCTGTGGTCGGGCTCGCGCCCTATCACCCGCGACGCCGGGGGCAACTACCTGTACTACGGCGTGCGCGAGTTCGGCATGGCCGCGATCATGAACGGCATCGTGCTGCACGGCGGCTTCATTCCCTACGGGGGCACGTTCCTGACTTTCGCCGACTACTGCCGCAGCGCGCTGCGCATGGCGTCGCTGATGAAGATCGGCCCGATCTTCGTGTTCACCCACGACTCGATCGGCCTGGGCGAAGACGGGCCGACGCACCAGCCGATCGAGCACGCTGCGACACTGCGCCTCATCCCCGGCATGGATGTCTGGCGGCCTTGCGACACCAAGGAGTCGGTCGTCGCCTGGGCGATGGCGATCGAGCGCCGCGACGGGCCATCGTGCCTCCTGTTCAGCCGGCAGAATCTGCCGTTCCAGCTGCGGCCTGCCGAGGAGGTCGCGAACATCCGGCGCGGCGCCTACGTGCTGATCGAGCCCGAAGCTGCACCGCGCGCGGTGATCATCGCCACCGGCTCGGAGGTCTCCCTCGCCGTCGAGGCCGCGAAGCTGCTGGCAGGCGAGGGCGTGCCGGTGCGCGTCGTGTCGATGCCGTCGACCACCGTGTTCGACCGGCAGGACCAGCCCTATCGCGACCGCGTGCTGCCTCCCGATCTGCCCTGCGTCGCGGTGGAGGCGGGCGTGACCGACTTCTGGCGCAAGTACGTCGGGCGCTCGGGCGCGGTGGTCGGCATCGACCGCTTCGGCGAGTCGGCACCGGCAGGTGAGCTGTTCCGTCATTTCGGCTTCACGCCCGATCGCGTCGCGGTCGCGGTGAAGTCGGTGGTCGCGCGGGCGACTCGCGGCCCATCGAACTGATCTACGAAACGGAGGACGTCATGGCATTGGTTTCGTTGCGGCAGCTGCTCGATCACGCGGCGCAGGAGGGCTATGGGGTTCCTGCGTTCAACGTCAACAACATGGAACAGATCCACGCGATCATGCAGGCGGCCGACGAGGCCGATGCCCCGGTGATCCTGCAGGCCTCGGCGGGCGCGCGCAAATACGCGGGCGAGGCCTTCCTGCGGCATCTGGTGCAGGCGGCGGTCGAGACCTGGCCGCAGCTCCCGCTGGTCATGCACCAGGACCACGGATCGAGCCCCGCGGTGTGCCAGGCGTCGATCCGCTCGGGGTTCACCAGCGTCATGATGGACGGCTCGCTGTTGGAGGACATGAAGACGCCGGCCTCCTACGACTACAACGTCGACGTGACCCGCAGGGTCGTCGAGATGGCGCACGCGGTCGGCGTGTCGGTCGAAGGTGAGCTCGGCTGCCTCGGCTCGCTCGAGTCGGGCATGGCCGGGGAGGAGGACGGCGTCGGCGCCGAAGGCAAGCTGTCGCACGAACAGTTGCTGACCGATCCCGAGCAGGCGGCCGATTTCGTGCGCAGGACCGGCGTCGATGCGCTGGCCATCGCCATCGGCACCTCGCACGGCGCGTACAAGTTCTCGCGGCAGCCGACCGGCGACGTGCTGGCGATCGACCGCATCAAGGACATCCACCGGCGCATCCCCGACACGCACCTGGTGATGCACGGCTCGTCGTCGGTACCGCAGGAGTGGCTCGCCATCATCCGCGAGTACGGCGGGGAGCTGAAGGAAACCTACGGCGTGCCGCTCGCCGAGATCCAGGAAGGGATCAGGCATGGCGTGCGCAAGGTGAACATCGACACCGACATCCGGCTCGCGATGACCGGGGCGATCCGTCGCGCGCTGGCAAAGGATCGCAGCGAGTTCGATCCGCGCAAGCTGTTCAAGGATGCAACGGCGGCGGCCAAAGGCATCTGCACACTGCGCTTCGAGGCTTTCGGCTGCGCCGGCCAGGCGTCGAAGATCAAGCCGGTGCCGCTGGACAGGATGGCCGAGCGTTACCGCAAGAAGGAACCCGTCCGGGCCATCGCCTAGAATCGCCGGCAGGAGGGGCCGATGAACGCGAATCCCCAGACCTGCCGAATGCCGAGCCCGCTGGGCGAGATCCTGCTGGTCGCGAATGCGCGAGGCGACGCATTGCGCGGGCTCTACCTCGAAGGTCAGAAATACTTTCCCGAGGACGCGGCCCGCTGGACCGCGTCGCCGCGGCTGCCGCTTTTCCGCGATGCCGTCTCGCAATTGGGCGAGTACTTAGCAGGAAAGCGCGAGAATTTCGCAATACCGCTCGAGCCTGCGGGCACGGCATTCCAGCGCACCGTGTGGCGGGAGATCGCCCGTGTGCCGTACGGCAGGACGATCAGCTATGCCGAGCTCGCACGGCGCTGCGGACGGCCGTCGGCGGTGCGGGCAGCCGGTGCCGCGACCGGCCGCAATCCGATCACCGTCGTCATTCCCTGCCACCGGATCGTCGGCAGCGGCGGCGCTTTGACCGGCTATGCGGGCGGCCTCGATCGCAAGCGGGCGCTGCTCGCGATCGAAGCGGGATCCGGTCGCACGGCGCGCTAGCGTCATGGATCCCAAGGAGCTTGCGCGGATCCTGCGCATCCAGCGGGAAGCTTTCGCGGCCGAACGCTATCCGGACCTGCGGACACGCCGCGACCGCCTCGCCCGGGTGCTCGAGATCGTCACGCGGCACGAGGACGCACTGGTCGCGGCCATCGAGCGCGATTTCGGGCATCGCCCGTCGCACGAGACGAGGCTTGCCGAGCTCTACGTCGTGGCCGCCGAGGCGCGCCACGCGATCCGGCGCCTGCCGCGCTGGATGAGCCCCCGCCGCGTCGCGACCCCGTGGCACCTGCTGCCTGCGTCGGCCAGCGTCGTGCATCAACCCTTGGGCGTGGCCGGCGTGATCAGTCCGTGGAACTATCCGGTGCAACTCGCGCTCGCGCCGGCGATCGCGGCGCTGGCCGCGGGCAACCGCGTGATGCTGAAGCCTTCGGAGATGACCCCGGCGACCTCGGTGCTGCTGGGCGAGCTGATCGCGACGAAGTTCCGCGAGGACGAATTCGCGATCGTCCTGGGCAATGCGGGCGTGGGTGCCGCCTTCGCTGCGTTGCCTTTCGACCACCTGTTCTTCACTGGATCGACGGCGGTCGGCCGCAGCGTCGCAGCCGCGGCCGCTGCCAACCTGACGCCGGTGACGCTGGAGCTGGGCGGCAAGTCCCCCGCGCTGTTCGACGCGGACGCCGACTTCGCGCGGGGAATCCCGCGGCTGATCGTCGGCAAGCTGCTGAACGCAGGGCAGACTTGCATCGCGCCGGATTACGCGCTGGTGCCCGAGTCACGACTCGACGAATTCGTCGCGACGGTCGCTGACGAACTGCCGAGGCTCTACCCGTCGGTGGCGGCGAACCCCGATTATTCGTCGATCATCGATGCGCGCCATTACGCGCGCCTCAGGGCGCTGGTCGACGATGCACGCGCCAAAGGCGCGACGATCGTTTCGTTCGACGGGGAGCCTGCCGGCGAGCCCCCGTATCCGCGACGCTTGCCGCCAACGCTCGTCACCGGCGTGACCGACGACATGGCGATCATGCGCGAGGAGATCTTCGGTCCGCTGCTGCCGGTCGAGACCTACGCGACGCTCGACCAGGCGATCGCCCGCATCAACGCCCGCCCGCATCCCCTGGCGATGTACTGGTTCGGACGCGACCGCTCGCGATGCGAGCGCGTGCTGCGCGAGACCCTCGCCGGCGGCGTGACCGTCAACGACACGCTGTGGCATTTCGCGCACGAAGGCCTGCCTTTCGGCGGTGTCGGGGCGTCGGGCATCGGTGCCTGTCACGGCGAGCACGGCTTCGCGACCTTCTCCCATGCGAAGCCGGTGTTCCGGCAGTCACGCTACGCGGCGGCGCGGCTGCTG
>DAHUXO010000246.1 GCA_027307095.1 Betaproteobacteria bacterium
TGCGGCAGGCGCTTCTGGGTCCTGAGCCGCAAAGCGCGCATCGGTATCGGCGCTCTCGCAGTGGGCGCCTGCGTGATTGCGGCCATCGCGTTCACCGTGGGGGCGATGCGGGGGCGACCCGGCGCGGCACCCGACCCGGCGGCCGCCAGCACGTCATCGTCGGGCGTCGTGGTGCCCGCGCCTGTGCCGGGCGCAGCCGCGCCGTAGCAGTGATCCTCACATTCCATGCTGCGACCAATTGCCGCATGGGCGAGGGGACGCTGAGGCGATCCGGCGGGGCAACGCAGTACTTGACATTGTCATAGCTTGGTATGACACTGGCATACAGCGCCGTTGCCAGGCGCTGCCCCACGAGCCCACCCTCCCGATAGGCCAACGCTATGTCGATCTGGAAAGAAAATACGGTCACCCGGCCGGCCCCGGCGCCTGCCCCCGAGATGAAGGACCCACCGCGCTACGACGCGCCGCAAAGGACCGAGATGCACGCCAGTCCTGTCGCTGCCCCGGCAGCACGCGCCGACACCGGCGCGTATCGCAAGGAATCGCTGATCGCCGCCGACATCACCATCGAAGGCAAGATCGAAGGCGGCGGCAGCGTACGCATCGCCGGAAAATTCAAGGGCGACGTCAACGTCCAGGGTGACCTTACCATCGAGGCGGGCGCCAGGCTGACCGGCAGCGTGCGCGCCGACCGGGTCACGATTGCCGGCGAACTCGAGGGCAACGTCGAGCAGGCGTCCCTCGTCGATTTGCTGCAGACCGGCGTGGTGGTCGGCGACCTGAAGGCCGGTTCGCTGACGGTCGCGGCCGGTGCACGCGTGCGCGGTCAGGCGGAGTTCGGCTGGGACGACGGCAAGGTCCCCAAAGCGGGCAAGCTGACCAAGATCCACGACGCGGAGATCGGCACCGGCTCATGAGCGGTGTGCGCCCGGGCACCCCGGGGGCAACCCGCCAGTGTCCGCACTGTCGAGAGACCATCCTCGAAAGCGCAGCCATGTGTCCGGCGTGCCGGCATTACCTGCGCTTCGTTGCCGGCGCTGATGCGTCGCCGGTGCTCGTGCTCACTCCATTGCGCATCGAAGGCAGCATCCGGCATCCCGCCGACGGCGACCCCTGGGAATACACGGTGGTCGTGTCGATCCGCAACGATCGCGGCGAGGAAATCGCCCACAAGCTCGTCGGCGTGGGCGCGGTGAGCCCGAACGAGCAGCGCAGCTTCGCCTTGTCCGTCGAAGCCGTGCCGGCCAGGACGAAAGGCCCGGGGAAGGGCGGCACGAGGCACTGAGCGTCGGGGGTGCCCGGCGGTCCAATCGAACGCCGATAGTTGACATCGGCAATGGATTATTTGACATTGCCGCATGGACCGGACCCGGGGCTCCCGCGTCGACGCCGTTCGGCGCTTCAACCGCTTCTACACGCAGCAGATCGGCATGCTGCGCCAGCGGTTCTACGGCGACGACTGGTCGCTCGCGGCCGCGCGCGTGCTCTACGAGCTTGCCCGAGCCGATCGTGCGCTGACGGCCACCGACCTGGTCCGCGACCTCGGGCTCGACGCCGGCTACCTGAGCCGCATCCTGCGCGGCTTCGTGTCCAGGGGTTACCTGCGCAAATTGCGCTCCGCCGGCGACGCGCGCCGCCTCCACCTGATGCTGACGGTTGCGGGAAGGAAGGCATTCGCGCCGCTCGATCGCGCGTCCCACGACGAGATCGCCGCGCTGCTCGCGCCGTTGCCCGACGAGGCGCAGGCGCGCCTGGTCGAGGCGATGCGCAGCGTCGAAACGATCCTCGGCGGCCGGTCCGGGCATGCCACGCCCATCGTGCTGCGGCCGCACCGTCCCGGCGACATCGGCTGGGCGATCTCGCGCCACGGCGCGCTCTACGCGCAGGAATACGGCTGGGACGCGACGTTCGAGGCGCTGGTCGCCGAGATCGCGGCGCGTTTCGTCAGGCGCTACGACCCCGGGCACGAATGCTGCTGGATCGCCGAGCGCGACGGGACGAACGTCGGCTCGGCGTTCGTCGTCCGGAAGTCCCCGACGGTCGCGCAGTTACGCATGCTGATCGTCGAACCCGCCGCGCGCGGCGCCGGCATCGGGCGGCGGCTGGTCTCGGAATGCATCGCCTTCGCTCGGCGCGCCGGATACCGGAAGATGATGCTGTGGACCAACCGCGGGCTCGACGCCGCGAGGCACCTCTACGAGGACGCGGGATTCCGTCTTGTCGCCGAGGAGGCGCATCACAGCTTCGGCAAGGACCTGGTCGGGCAGACGTTCGTCCTGCGTCTTTGATCGCATACCGATCGTTGCTCCTGCGCGGCCAGGCGATATCAGCTGCCGTGCAGGTTGTGCACCTCGGGGAAGAACATGTCCTTCCAGGATTTCGGCTTCACCTTGATCGATCCGATCCGGTACATGAAGTCGGCGTACGTGGTGGTCTTGTGCGGCGTGGTCGTGAACGTCACCAGCGGATCGTCGAGCACCTTCAGCGGAAGGTCGGCCGGTCCCTTGTAATTGGCCCAGGTGATGTAGTTCTTCGCTGCGGCGGGCTTGTCGCGATTGATCTCGCCGATCGCTTCCTCGAATGCGGCGAGGAACGCCTTGTAGATCTTCGGATTGTCCTTGCGGAACTTGCCGGTCGCCCAGACGACGGTGAAGGTATGGGGGCCGCCGACGATCTTGTAGGAATTGAGCACCGTGTGGACCCCGGGATGCTCGAGCTCCTGGTACTGGAACGGCGGTGCGGTGAAGTGAGCGGTGACCTCGCTCGCCGGCGACAGCAGCGCCGCCATTCCGTCGGGATGCGACAGCGTCACCGTGAGCTTATCGAGCTTGTTGTAGTTCTTGTCACCGAACGCCGCGGCGGCGGCCATCTGCAGGTTGACGGCCTGGAACGAGACCTTGACGGCGGGCAGGGCGATCTTGTCCTTGTCGGTGAAGTCCTTGATGCTCTTGACGTTCGGGTCGCGCGTATTGAGGTAGAGGGGCATCGTGTTCATCGCGCACACGCCCCTGACATCGAGGTTTCCGCGCGTCTTGGCCCACAGCGTGATCAGCGGCGAGACGCCGCCCGAGGCGAAATCCAGGCTTCCGGAAAGCAGCGCGTCGTTCATCACGTTGCCACCTGCGAATTTCGTCCAGATCACCTTGACGTCGCCCAGGCCTTCCTGCTTCGCGTGCTTCTCGAGCAGTTTCTGGTGCTCCATGTACATCAGGGGCAGGTAGGTGATCCCGAATTGCTGGGCGATCCGGACCTCGGTCACCTCCGCGCGCACCGGGAGCGCCACCGCGACGGCAAGGGCCGTCACGGCGCAGAGCATCGTTGCTTTGCTGGACATGGAACACGCCTCCTAGGGAAAACGATGCGCGCATTCCGGCCATCGAGAGGAGTGGCGGGTTCCGCGCGCGCCGCGAGGCTGCACTTTGCCGCAGTTGCCGGCGGCGGGCAATCGTCATTCGACGCGGGGTGCCCGCCTCGCCACCGTTCCTGGATCGGCTGCGCT
>DAHUXO010000195.1 GCA_027307095.1 Betaproteobacteria bacterium
CAACTGCGCGAATTTGGTGGCTTCCCCGAAGCAGATCGGCAGCAACCCCGACGCCAGCGGATCGAGCGTCCCCGTATGCCCTGCCTTGTCGGCATTGTAGAGGCGCTTGACCTGCCCGAGCGCCGCGTTGGAAGTGATGCCCGCAGGCTTGTCGAGCAGCAGCACGCCGTCGACACGCCGTCGCGGCGGGCGCCGCGGTGCGGACATCGGTGCCTACTCCTGGTGCTTCCGGTCTTCGGCGACGGCGTCGTCGATGAGCTGCGACAGGCGCATTCCCGCCTCGATCGAGTCGTCGTAGACGAAATGCAGCTGGGGCACCGAATAGAGATTCAGACGGCGCCCGAGCTCGCTGCGCAGGAATCCGGCAGTGCGCGCGAGCGCGTCCACGGCGGTCTGTGATTTCTCCTTGCCCGCGAGGTGCGTGAAGCGGACCGTCGCGTGCGAAAGGTCGGCGCTGACCTCGACCTCGGTGACCGTCACCGGGCCGACGCGCGGGTCCTTGACCTCGTTCTTCAGCAAATCGGCGAGTTCCCGCTGGATCTGGTCACCCACCCGTTGCGCGCGCTGCGACGTCTTCTTCATGCCGGCTCACAGCGTGCGCGAGACCTCGACGATCTCGTAGACCTCGAGCTGGTCCTTTTGCTGGATGTCGTTGAAATTCCTGATCGACAACCCGCACTCGAAGCCGGCCTTCACCTCGCGCACGTCGTCCTTGAAGCGCTTGAGGGAATCGAGCTCGCCGTCGTGGATCACGACGTTGTCGCGCAGCACGCGGACCTTCGAGCCGCGGCGGACCAGGCCCTCGAGGACGTAGCAACCGGCGACCGTGCCCACCTTGGAGATCCGGTAGACCTCGCGCACGTCGACCAGGCCCAGGCGACTCTCCTTGTGCTCGGGCGTGAGCATGCCCGACAGCGCGGCCTTCACGTCGTCGACCGCCTCGTAGATGATGTCGTAGTAGCGCAGCTGGACGCCGCCGGATTCGGCGAGTTTGCGCGCCTGCGCATCGGCGCGCGTGTTGAAGCCGATGATGATGGCCTTCGACGCGAGCGCGAGATTGACGTCGGACTCGGTGATGCCCCCCACCGCGGCATGCACGATGTTGACCTTGACCTCGTCGGTGGACAGCTTGGTCAGCGCCTGCGAGAGCGCCTCGTAGCTTCCCTGCACGTCGGCCTTGACGATCAGCGTCAGCGTCTTCACCCCGCTCTCGCCCATCTGGTCGAACATGTTCTCGAGCTTCGCGGCCTGCTGCTTGGCGAGCTTGACGTCGCGGAACTTCCCCTGCCGGAACAACGCGATTTCACGCGCCTTGCGCTCGTCGCCCAGCGCCATCACCTCTTCGCCCGCGAGCGGGACATCGGAGAGGCCCTGGATCTCGACGGGAATGGCGGGACCGGCCTCGGTGACCGGCTTGCCGGCCTCGTCGGTCATCGCGCGCACGCGGCCGAACACCGCGCCGGCGAGCACGATGTCGCCACGCTTCAGCGTTCCCGAATGCACCAGCACCGTCGCCACCGGGCCGCGGCCCTTGTCGAGGCGCGATTCGATGACGATGCCCTTGGCAGGTGCGTCCCTCGGCGCCTTCAGCTCCAGCACTTCCGCCTGCAGCAGGATCGCATCGAGCAGGGCGTCGATGCCCGCACCGGTCTTGGCCGACACCGGGATGAACTGGACATCCCCGCCGTATTCCTCGGGGAGCACGCTCTCGGCGACCAGCTCCTGCTTGACTCGATCGAGGTTGGCGTCGGGCTTGTCGATCTTGTTGATCGCGACGACCAGCGGGACATTGCCCGCCCTCGCGTGCGCGATGGCCTCCTTGGTCTGCGGCATGACGCCGTCGTCGGCCGCGACGACCAGCACGACGATGTCGGTGACCTTGGCGCCGCGCGCGCGCATCGCCGTGAACGCTTCGTGGCCCGGGGTGTCGAGGAAGGTGATCACGCCCTTGGGCGTCTCGACGTGGTAGGCGCCGATGTGCTGCGTGATGCCGCCGGCTTCGCCGCTTGCCACGCGCGTGCGCCGGATCGTGTCGAGCAGCGATGTCTTGCCGTGGTCGACGTGTCCCATCACGGTGACGACCGGCGGACGCGGCAGTGCGTCGGCCGCATGCGTCGCCTCGGTCTCGGCCAGCAGCGCATCGGGCTCGTCGAGCTTGGCCGCCTTCGCCTTGTGGCCCATTTCCTCGACGACGATCATCGCGGTCTCCTGGTCGATCACCTGGTTGATCGTGACCATCGAGCCCATCTTCATCAGCGCCTTGATCACTTCGGCGGCCTTCACCGACATCCGGTGTGCGAGGTCCGCAACGGTAATCGTCTCGGGAACCGAGATCTCGCGCACCTGCGGGCCTGCCGCCGTTCCGGCCCCGGCATAGGTCTCGCCGGTTTCCTCGTCGCGGCCATGGCGGCCGCCCTTGGCCCCGCGCCAGCCGGTGGCCGTGGCACCGCCGGTCGTGTCGCCGCGCAGGCGCAGCGCACGGCGGCGCGCAGCTTCTTCCTGGAACACCTGGCCCGGTACCTTCTTCGCGGTCTTCTCGCGTTTTTCGCCGGGCCGCGCCGCGGGCCGATGGAGCGTTCCTTCGGTTCCTGGGGGCTTGCCCGCGGCCGGCACCTTTGCCGTGGCGGTGGCGGTGGTGGCGGCGGCTGCTTCGGCGGCGGCCTTGGCTTCCTCGGCGGCCTTCGCCTCGGCGGCAATGCGTGCGGCAGCCTCCTCGGCTTCCTTTTCCTTCCGGGTCTTGCGCTTCGCAGCTTCTTCCTGCTTCTTCTGCAGGTCTTCCTGCTGGCGGGCGATCAGCTCCTGGGCCTTGCGCTCCTCGGCCTCGCGTGCGGCGACTTCCTCGGCCGACAGCATCGGCGCCGGAGCGGCGGCCGGCTTCGGCGCCTCCTCGACGACGGGCGCGGACGCCGCCGGCGCGGCTTCGCCCTCCTCGCGGCGGACGAGCACGCGCTTCTTGCGCACCTCGACCTGGATCGTGCGCGCCTTGCCCGTCGAATCGGCAGCCTTGATCTCGGAGGTCTGCTTGCGCGTCAGCGTGATCCGCTTCTTGGCGTCGGCCGCCGCGCCATGCTGCTTGCGCAAGTAATCGAGCAGGCGTGTCTTGTCCTGCTCGGTGAGCTTGTCACCCTGCTTCTTGCCTGCGACCCCGGCCGCGGCAAGCTGCTCCAGCAGCGCGCCGGCCGGCATCTTCAGGTCGGTCGCGAATTGTTCGATCGTCGTCTGCGCCATGCGCCTCTCCCGTACTGCCTATCCTGCCCTATTTCCGATCCTGCCCGGCCGTCACGCCGCCGCGCCGGACTGCGGCGGCTGCGCCGGCGTCTCGAACCAGTGCGCGCGGGCCTTCATGATCAGGTCCTGCGCCCTCGCCTCGTCGATTCCGGTCAGCTCGACGAGCTCGTCGCCGGCGAGATCGGCCAGCGCGTCGCGGGTCGTGATCCCGTTCGCGGCGAGCTTGCTCGCGATCTCCGTGTCCATGCCTTCCAGCGAAAGCAGCGCTTCCTCGACGTTCTCCACCGACTCCTCGCGCACGATCGCGTCGGTCAGCAGCGCATTGCGCGCACGCGAGCGGAGCTCGTTCACCGTCTCCTCGTCGAAGGACTCGATCTCCATCATCTCGGTGATCGGCACGTAGGCGACCTCCTCGAGCGAAGTGAAGCCTTCGCCGATCAGGATGTCGGCGACCTCCTCGTCGACGTCGAGCTTCTCCATGAACAGCGAGCGCAGGCGACCGGTCTCGGCCTCGTGCTTCTGCTGCGACTCCTCGACGCTCATCAGGTTGAGCTCCCATCCGGTGAGCTCGGAGGCGAGCCGGACGTTCTGGCCGCTGCGGCCGATCGCGATCGCGAGGTTCTCCTCGTCGACGACGACGTCCATCGCGTGCCGCTCCTCGTCGACGACGATGCTCTGCACCTCTGCGGGTGCCAGCGCATTGATGACGAGCTTCGCCGGATCGTCGGACCACAGGACAATGTCGACGCGCTCGCCTGCGAGCTCGTTGGTCACCGCAGTCACGAGCGAGCCGCGCATGCCGATGCAGGTGCCCTGGGGGTCGAGGCGGGGATCGTTGGACTTGACGGCGATCTTGGCTCGGATGCCGGGATCGCGGGCGGCGGCCCTGATCTCGATCAGCCCCTCCTCGATCTCGGGAACCTCGAGCTCGAACAGGCGCATGATGAACTCGGGCGCGATGCGCGACAGGATGAGCTGCGGACCCTTGGCCGTGCGGTCGATTTTCATCACGTAGGCCCGGATGCGGTCGCCGACGCGCAGCATTTCCTTGGGGATCAGCTGGTCGCGCGGGATCACGCCCTCGATGCGCCCGGACTCGATGATGACGCTGCCGCGCTCGATGCGCTTGACCGTGCCCGAGAGCAGGTTGTCGTCGCGCTCGAGGAAGTCGTTCAGGATCTGCTCGCGCTCGGCATCGCGGATCTTCTGCAGGATGACCTGCTTCGCCGCCTGCGCGCCGATGCGCCCGAACTCGACCGGCTCGAGCGGTTCCTCGACGACGTCGCCCAGATTGAGCTCGGGGTCGCGCTCCGCGGCGTCGGTGATGGCGATCTGGTGCGCCGGCTCCTCGTGCTCCTCGTCGGGCACGACGGTCCAGCGCCGGAACGACTCGTAGTCGCCGGTCTCGCGGTCGATCGCGACGCGCGCGTCGATGTTGTCCGCGTATTTCTTCTTGGTCGCCGACGCGAGCGCGGCTTCGAGCGCCGTGAACACGATTTCCTTCGGAACATTCTTCTCGCGCGACAGCGCATCGACGAGCAGCAGTAGTTCGCGGTTCATGATCCTTTTCTCCAGTCGATCGCGGGCACGAGCCGCGCGCTTCCGATCATTCCGAACGGGAACGACCTCACGCCACCTGGCGTCTCGACGACAACGTCGTCGCCTTGCGTGCCGCGCAGGACTCCCTTGAACCGGCGCGCTCCGTCGACCGGCGCCGCCAGCGTCAGCTGGGCCTGCTGGCCGGCGAAGCGCTCGAAGTCGGCGAGCCTCTTGAGCGGACGGTCCAAGCCGGGTGACGACACCTCGAGACGCTCGAAAACGACGTCCTCGACGGCGAACAGCCGCGTCAGGTGGTTGGAGACGTGCGCGCAATCCTCGACGTCCACGCCGCCGGCCTTGTCGATGAACACGCGCACGAGCCCGCTCCTCGCCGACAGATCCCAGTCGACGAGCTCGTATCCAAGCGGCGGTACCGTCCGCTCCAGCAGTTCACCCAAGGTCGATGCCATTCGCGTCCATGAAGTGGGGTCGAAACCCCAAAAAAAAATGGGCTGCGCCCAGCCCATTTCTCGTTAGATGCCGGGCGCAATTGTAGCAGGAAACCGGTTATTTTGGCAGGCATTGGGGCGGACGGACAGGGGCGGGCGCGCTAAACTCGCTGCCAGCGCGCGCCCTCAGGAGCCCGACCGAATGGCCGACCCGCTGCCCATCGCCGTCCATGGCGAGCTCGAACTCGACCTCCTCCCCGCCCTCGCCAACCGCCACGGCCTGATCGCCGGCGCGACCGGCACCGGCAAGACCGTCTCGCTGCAGGTGATCGCCGAGCGGATGAGCGCCATCGGCGTCCCGGTCTTCATGGCGGACGTCAAGGGCGACCTGGCCGGGATCTCCCAGCCCGGCGCGAGCTCGCCCAAGCTCGCCCAGCGCCTGAAGGCGATCGGGGCGACCGAGCCGAAGTTCGCCGGCATGCCGACGGTGTTCTGGGACGTCTTCGGCGAGCAGGGACACCCGGTGCGGGCGACCGTCAGCGACCTCGGGCCGCTGCTGCTGTCCCGGATCCTGAACCTCAACGACACGCAGCAGGGAGTGCTGACCCTGGCGTTCAAGCTCGCCGACGACCGCGGCCTGCTGCTGCTCGATCTGAAGGACCTGCGGGCGCTGCTCGAATACGCCGGCGCCAACGCGCAGCAACTGCAGACTTCCTACGGCAACATCTCGGCCGCGTCGGTGGGCGCGATCCAGCGCGGCCTGCTCGCCCTCGAGCAGCAGGGGGGCGGCGTCTTCTTCGGCGAGCCGATGCTGAACGTCGACGACCTGCTGCAGACCGACGGCGGGCGCGGCGTCGTCAACGTGCTCGCCGCCGACCGGCTGATGCGCTCGCCGCAGCTCTACGCGACGATGCTGCTCTGGCTGCTGTCGGAGCTCTACGAGCGCCTTCCGGAAGTCGGCGACCGGGACAAACCCAAGCTCGTCTTCTTTTTCGACGAGGCGCACCTGCTGTTCAACGACGCGCCCAAGGTGCTGCTGGACAAGATCGAGCAGGTCGTGCGCCTGATCCGCTCCAAGGGCGTCGGCGTGTTCTTCGTCACCCAGAATCCGCTCGACATCCCCGACACGGTCCTGGGACAGCTCGGCAACCGGATCCAGTTCGCGCTGCGCGCGTTCACGCCGCGCGACCAGAAGGCGGTCAAGGCGGCGGCCACGACGATGCGCGCCAATCCGAAGATCGACACCGAGAAAGCGATCACCGAACTGGGCGTCGGTGAGGCGCTGGTCTCCTTCCTCGACGAGAAGGGGCGCCCGGGCATGGTGGAACGGGCGTGGATCCTGCCGCCGGCATCGCGGATCGGCTCCATCACCCCCGACGAGCGCAAGGCGGTGATTGCGGGATCGTCGGTCACGGGGACGTACGAGAGAACGATCGATCGCGAATCCGCCTACGAGAAGCTCGCCGGCCGGGCGTCGGCCGGGGGCACGGCGGGCGTGGGAGGTGGCCAGGGCGGCGGCATCATGGATTCGATCAAGGGGTCGCTGGGCGGGCTGATGACCGGCAGCGGGCGCAAGGACAGCCTCGTCGAGGCGATGGCCAAGAGTGCGGTGCGCAGCGTCGGCTCATCGATCGGCCGCGAGATCGTTCGCGGCATGCTGGGGACGCTGCTCGGCAGGAAGCGCTGAGACCCCGCCACCCGCGCTGATGCGCGGACGGCAACCTACCCGACCCGCGCCGATGCCCGGGTCGTAGGCTGCCCCGCCCTCGCAGCCTGCTGCCGCGCGGAGGTCACTCCGGCGGCGGATGCATCTGTGCGAAAACCTCCTCCGCCATGTGGTACGCGGAATTGGCGGCGGGGACGCCGGCGTAGATCGCGCAATGCAGCAGCACTTCCTTGATCTCGTCCTGGGTCACGCCGTTGTTGAACGCCCCGCGCAGGTGCAGCCTGAACTCGTCGGGGCGGTTCAGCGCGACCATCATCGCGATCGTCAGCAGGCTGCGCGTATGCCGCGACAGCTCGGGCCGGGACCAGATCTCGCCCCACGCGTAGCGGGTGATCAGCTCCTGGAAATCGGTGTTGAAATCGTTTCGCTTGGCCAGCGTCCGGTCGACGTGCGCATCGCCCAGCACGGCGCGCCGCGTGGCCATGCCGCGGTCGTAGCGTTCGGTTTCGTCCATCGTCATCACTCCTTGGGTGCGGGCAGGAATTGCAGCAGCGCCTGCGTGAAGGCGGATGCCGCCTCAATGTTCGACAGGTGCGGGGCCGGCAGCTCGACGTAGCGCGCTCCGGGAATGTGCTCGGCGACGTAGCGCCCGTCGTCCGGCGGCGTCGACAGGTCCCGGCTGCCGGCGATCACCAGCGCCGGCGCGCATATCCGCGGCAGTGAATCGCGCTGGTCCATGTCGCGGACCGCCGCGCAGCAGGCGACATAGCCGTCGACCGACGTGCGCTCGAAGCTCGCGCGGAGCTGCGCGACCAGCGATGTCGGCGGATCGAGCAGCGCAGGCGTGAACCAGCGCGCCAGCACGCCTTGTGCGA
>DAHUXO010000250.1 GCA_027307095.1 Betaproteobacteria bacterium
ACCTGCGCAAGTCGATGCAGGCGCATTGCGGCGTGTTCCGCAATCAGCAGCTGCTTTCCGAGGGGGTGCAGAAGGTCCTCGAGCTCGAGGCACGCTCGCAGCGCACCGCGATTGCCGACAGGAGCCGGACTTTCAACACCGCGCGCGTCGAGGCCCTGGAGCTCGACAACCTGGTCGAAACGGCCAAGGCGACGATCTTCTCGGCGGAGGCACGGCGGGAGTCGCGCGGCGCCCAGGCGCGCAGCGACTACCCGGCGCGCGACGATGCGAACTGGCTCAACCACACGTTGTGGTACCGCGACGGGAACCGCCTCGCCTACAAGCCGGTCAATCTGAAGCCGATGTCGGTCGATTCGTTCCCCCCGAAGGCCCGCACGTACTGAAGCCCCGATGAAATTCCGCATCTACCGCTATGACCCGGAACAGGACGCGAAGCCGCGGCTGCAGGAGTACGACATCGCGCTCGAACCGCATGACCGGATGCTGCTGGACGCGCTGATCCGCCTGAAGGCCGTCGACGATTCGCTCTCGTTCCGGCGCAGCTGCCGCGAAGGGGTCTGCGGGTCCGATGCGATGAACATCAACGGCAGGAACGGGCTCGCCTGCATCACCAACCTCAAGACGCTCGAGGAACCGGTCGAGCTCCGGCCCCTGCCCGGGTTGCCGGTGGTGCGCGACCTGATCGTCGACATGAGCCAGTTCTTCAAGCAGTACCACTCGATCAAGCCCTACCTGGTCAACGACGAGCCGCCGCCCGAGCGCGAGCGCCTGCAATCGCCCGAGGAGCGCGAGCGCCTCGACGGGCTCTACGAATGCATCCTGTGCGCCTGCTGCTCGACGGCCTGCCCGTCGTTCTGGTGGAACCCGGACAAGTTCGTCGGGCCGGCAGGGCTGCTCAACGCCTACCGTTTCATCGCCGACAGCCGCGATCGCGACCTGAACGACCGGCTCGACAATCTCGAGGATCCGTACCGGCTGTTCCGCTGCCATTCGATCATGAACTGTGTCGATGTCTGCCCGAAGGGCCTCAATCCGACGCGCGCGATCGGGAACATCAAGACGATGATCGTCAAGCGGGCGGTGTGAGCCAGGGGCGCTCCGAGAGTGACCAGCGACACGCGGCGATACGAACGTCTGCGCTGGCGCTGCCGGCGCGGGATGCTGGAGAACGACCTGGTGCTTGCGCGCTTCCTCGACGCCGAGGGAACGAGGCTCACCGACGATGACGTCGCGCAACTCGATGCCCTGCTCGACCTGTCCGACAACGCGCTATGGGACCTGATCGCAGGACGCGCGGAGCCGGCCGACCCCCGGGTCCGCCCGCTGGTCGAACGCCTGCGATCGATCTGAAGGCGCCGGCAGAGCGCCGTGGGAGGACCACCCCGGGTGCCGCACCCGGCCGCAACCTGGAACCGAAGGACGCACGATGACCGATCGCACAGCCACCCTGAGTTTTTCCGACGGATCGCCTTCCGCCACGTTTCCGGTGCTTCCCGGGACCATCGGCCCCGACGTGATCGACATCCGCTCGCTGTATCCGAGGACGGGCAAGTTCACCTACGACCCCGGGTTCATGTCGACGGCGGCCTGCAGTTCGGCGATCACCTACATCGACGGCGACAAGGGCGAGCTGCTCTACCGGGGGTATCCGATCGAGGAGCTCGCAGTCAGCTGCGACTTCCTCGAGGTCTGCCACCTGCTGCTCTACGGCGAGCTGCCGAACGTCGCGCAAAAACTGGATTTCGGCGGCCGCGTGATCAAGCACACGATGGTCAACGAGCAGATGCAGTTCTTCATGCGCGGCTTTCGGCGCGACGTTCACCCGATGGCGGCGCTGACCGGCCTGGTCGGCGCGATGAGCGCGTTCTATCCCGACTCGATCAACCTGAACGACGCGCACCAGCGCGACATCTCCGCCATCCGGCTGATCGCCAAGATGCCCACGCTGGTCGCGATGGCCTACAAGTACTCGGTCGGCCAGCCCTACATGTATCCGCGAAACGAGCTCTCCTACGCGGCGAACTTCATGCGGATGATGTTCGCGACACCCTGCGAGGACTACAAGGTCGACGACGTGCTGGTCCGCGCGCTCGACCGCATCTTCATCCTGCACGCCGATCACGAGCAGAACGCGTCGACGTCGACGGTGCGCCTGTGCGCGTCGTCTGGGACGAACCCGTTCGCGGCGATCGCGGCGGGCGTGGCCTGCCTGTGGGGCCCGGCGCACGGCGGCGCCAACGAGGCCGCGCTCAACATGCTCTACGACATCCAGGCGCAGGGCGGCCTCGCCAGGGTCGGCGAGTTCATCGCCAAGGTCAAGGACAAGAGCTCGACCGTGCGGCTGATGGGTTTCGGGCACCGCGTCTACAAGAACTACGACCCGCGCGCCAAGCTGATGCGCGAGACCTGTCACGAGGTGCTCGAGGCGCTCGGCCTTCACGACGATCCGCTGTTCAAGCTCGCGATGGCGCTCGAGAAGATCGCGCTGGAGGACGATTATTTCGTCCAGCGCAAGCTGTATCCGAACGTCGATTTCTACTCCGGCATCGTGCAGAAGGCGATCGGGATCCCGGTGTCGCTGTTCACCGCGATCTTCGCGCTGGCGCGCACCGTTGGCTGGATCGCGCAATTGAACGAGATGATCACCGACCCGGAATACAAGATCGGGCGCCCGCGGCAGCTCTTCACCGGAGCGACGCGGCGCAGCGTCAAGCCGATCGCCGAGCGCTGATGCGCGGTGGGCCGCCGCCGGTCGCTCCGGCGGCCGGCGCACTCCCGGGATGGCAACGAACCGAAGTGACGAGGTGCAGGCAATGGGGACGATGAAGGAACTGGAATCCACCAGCACGCTGTTCGGCGGCAATGCGCCGTTCGTCGAGGAGCTCTACGAGAGCTACCTCGCCGACCCGGGCCGCGTCCCCCCCGAGTGGCGCGAATACTTCGACGAGCTGAAAGGTGACGCGGCGGACGTTCCGCACGCCCCGGTCGTCGAGTCCTTCCGCGAGCTCGCGAAGAGCCGCAGGGTCGCCGGGGCGATGGTCGATGCGGCGACGATGCACAAGCAGGTGCTCGTCCTGCAGATGATCGGCAAGTTCCGCACCCTCGGCATGCTGCACGCGAGCCTCGACCCGCTGAAGCGCCAGGAGCCGCCGTACATCGCGGACCTGGACCTGCGCACCTACGGCTTCACCGAAGCCGACATGGACACCGAGTTCGACGTCGGCTCGTTCAAGGCGGGCCCGGCGCGGATGCGCCTGCGCGACATCGTCGAAGCGCTGAGGCAGACCTACACCGGTACCCTGGGCGCCGAGTACATGTACATCTCGGACACCCCGGTCAAGCGCTTCATCCAGGAACGCCTCGAGCCGATCCGCTCGCAGCCCGCGTACAGCGTCGAGCAGCGCAGGCACATCCTCGAGCGCCTGACGGCGGCCGAGACGCTCGAGCGCTACCTGCACACCAAGTACGTCGGCCAGAAGCGGTTCTCGGGCGAAGGCGGCGATTCGATGATCCCGATGCTCGACCTGCTGATCCAGCGCGCGGGTGCCGCTGGCGTCCAGGAGATCGTGCTGGGCATGGCGCACCGCGGTCGGCTCAACGTGCTGGTCAACACGCTGGGCAAGATGCCATCCGACCTGTTCTCGGAGTTCGAGGGCAAGGGCGCGCAGGTGCTGCCCGCAGGCGACGTCAAGTACCACCAGGGGTTCTCGTCCGACGTGTCGACGCCCGGCGGGCCGGTGCACGTGACCCTCGCGTTCAATCCGTCGCACCTCGAGATCGTCAACCCGGTGGTCGAGGGCAGCGTGCGCGCGCGCCAGCACCGGCGCAAGGACGTCCGCGGCGACCAGGTGCTGCCGGTGCTGATCCACGGCGACGCGGCGATCGCGGGGCAGGGCATCGTCCAGGAATGCCTGAACATGGCGCAGACGCGGGGCTACTACACCGGCGGCACCGTCCACATCGTCATCAACAACCAGATCGGCTTCACGACGTCGGACCCGCGGGACACGCGCGGCACGCTCTACTGCACCGACGTCGGCAAGATGATCGAGGCGCCGATCCTGCACGTGAACGGCGACGACCCCGAGGCCTGCCTGCTCGCGACCGAGATCGCGCTCGATTACCGGCAGAAGTACCACAAGGACGTGTTCATCGACCTCGTCTGCTTCCGCCGCCTCGGCCACAACGAGGCCGACGAGCCGATGATCACCCAGCCGCTGATGTACAAGAAGATCAACCAGCACCCCGGCACACGCAAGCTCTACGCCGACCGGATGATCGCCGCCGGCGTGGTGACCGCCGAGGAAGCCGACGCGATGATCTCGACCTACCGCGCGGCGATGGACAAGGGATATCACACCAACACGACGGTCCTCGCGAACTACAAGCCACCGTTCATCGTCGACTGGACGCCGTTCAAGGACCGGCACTGGACCGACGCCGCCGACACCTCGGTTCCGCTCGCGCACCTGAAGGAGCTGGGCGCGAAGGCGACGGCCGTCCCCGGCAATTTCAAGCTCCACCCGCGGGTCGAGAAGCTGATGGCCGACCGGCGCGCGATGGTCGACGGCAAGCAGCCGGTCGACTGGGGCATGGGCGAGATCCTCGCCTATGCGTCCCTCGTCGACCAGAACTACGGGGTGCGCCTCTCCGGCGAAGACGTCGGCCGGGGGACGTTCTCGCACCGGCACGCAGTGCTGCACGACCAGAACCGCGAGAAATGGGACTCGGGTACCTGGGTTCCGCTGCAGCACATCAAGGACGGGCAGCCCGATTTCGAGGTCATAGACTCGGTGCTGACCGAGAACGCGGTGCTCGGCTTCGAATACGGCTACACGACGTCGGAGCCCTCGCAGCTCGTGATCTGGGAAGCCCAGTTCGGCGATTTCGCCAACGGCGCACAGGTCGTGATCGACCAGTTCATCAGCGCCGGTGAAGTGAAGTGGGGCCGGATCTGCGATCTCGTGCTGTTCCTGCCGCATGGCTACGAAGGCCAGGGTCCCGAGCATTCGTCGGCGCGCCCCGAGCGCTACCTGCAGCTGTGCGCGCAGCACAACATGCAGGTCGTCGTGCCTACGACGCCTGCGCAGGTTTTCCACCTGCTGCGGCGGCAGATGATCCGCAACTTCCGCAAGCCGCTGATCGTGATGACCCCCAAGAGCCTCTTGCGGCACAAGGAAGCGGTGTCGACCCTCGACGAGCTGGCCAAAGGCAGCTTCCAGAACGTCATCGGCGAGGTCGACCGGATCGACCCGAAGAAGGTGAAGCGCGTCATCGTCTGCTCGGGCAAGGTCTACTACGAGCTCCTCGCCCACCGGCGCGAGCGCAGGATCGACAGCGTCGCGATCCTGCGCCTCGAGCAGCAGTACCCGTTCCCCCACGACGCCTACCGGCGCGAGGTCGCGAAGTACGCGGCGGCCAAGGAAGTCGTCTGGTGCCAGGAAGAGCCGCAGAACCAGGGCGCGTGGTACCGGCTCAGTGCCTACATGCGCGCGGACATCGACAGCACCGAGATTCTGGCCTACGCCGGCCGGCCGGTGTCCGCGTCGACTGCGGTCGGCTATGCGGCCAAGCACAACGCCGAGCAGAAGCAGCTCATCGAGGACGCGTTCGCCGACGAGATCAAGTCCGGTGAGATGCTCCTCGCGCGCTGAAGAAAATGGGGTCGCACCCCATTTGCCGATAACGACGAAAGTGGTCCAATGAGAATCGAAGTGAAGGTCCCGCAACTGCCGGAGTCGGTCGCCGAGGCGACGCTCCTGACCTGGCACAAGAAGGCGGGCGACGCAGTCAGGCGCGACGAGAACCTGATCGACATCGAGACCGACAAGGTGGTGCTCGAGTTGCCGGCGCCCGGCGACGGCGTGCAGGTGGAGGTGACGCGGCCCGACGGCGCGACCGTCACTTCGAACGACCTCATCGCGGTGATCGACACCGAGGCCAGGGGCGCTGCCGCGTCACCGGCGGTCCCATCACCCGTTGCCGCGTCACCGGCGGCCGCGGCAGAGCCCGCCCCCGCTGCGGTGGCGCCGGCCAGTGCGTCGGCACTGCCTGCTGCGCG
>DAHUXO010000285.1 GCA_027307095.1 Betaproteobacteria bacterium
CGAAGATCGTTGTCGATGGGACGAGTTTAGCCTCCGGCGCAACGCCGGGCACCGGAGGAATGCGCTGTGGCGACGTCGAATAATCGCATCGGACGCCGGCGGGAGGCGCGCAGCGGCCGCGGCTTTGCGCCGGACCCGCGCGGCAAGGCGGCCCGCCACCCCGTGCCGCGCTTCCCGTGGTTTTCCGACGGTCGGCGGCTGCCGCCGGTCGGATCGGCCGCGGGTGGCCGCGCCCGGACCCGGACGCATATGCTATAAGCATGAAAATTGCGCCAATACCGGCCTGGACGATGCCGGAGCGATAATGGGCCGGTCTTGGGTGTTTTGCAGGAGATCACCATGCAGGAAGCAGCGCCGGTGCTCGCGGCGCCCGACGTGACCGACGAAGCGCCGGTCGCCGCGCCGGACGACCCGCCCGCGCTCGCGTGGAGCGACGGCGCGGGCGCGTCGAGGGGGCTGAAGGCTTTGCCGCTGTCCGGTGTCGGGCAGGCCTACGCCGCGCTGCTCGGGCAGCTGCGCGCGATGGCCGCCGCAGAGATTCTTCCGCGCGAGCGCGCGACGATCGCCGAGCTCGCCAGGGAACCCGTGGCGCATCTGCACGCCGAGCTCGCGCGCCGCTACGCGGGCAAACCGCAGCCCGCCGGCGAACGCGAGCGCGAGGCCGCCGAGCAGGCGATCGCGCTCTGGCAGGCGTTGTGGGTCCAGTATTCGACGTGCCTGAAGCCGCTGCTGGAAGGCGACAGCGAGTTGCAGGGCGTCAAGGCGAAGCTGCTGCAGCGAGCGCTCTACGTCGGCAAGCAACTGGTGATCGTCCATGGCCTCGCGCGGCGCATCGCGCCGTCCGCGCTGTGGCAGGAGCTGCACGCGTACTACCGCCTCGCCGAAATGCTCGACTGCACGACGGTGGGCGTCTCGGACGCCCTGATGCCGGAGGCCGACGGCCTGTCGTGCTACTCGATGTACAGCCACGCGCTTCTGATTGCGCTGGCCGATCCCTACGCGCTGTCGATGAGGCAGATCGAGCTCGTCGATCGCTGGCTCTCGCAGTGGGCGCGCAAGCTGTTTCCGTACGCGCAGCAGCGGGAGAGCGAGGGCGCGCTCATCATCGTCGACCTCGAGGGCGAGCACGGCGCGGTGCTCGCCAACGCGGCGCCGGCCAGTCCGTCCGCGTCGACGCGCTTCGGCTATCCGGCAAAGCTCGCGACGAGCGTGCGCGGGCGGTTGAAGCGCCTTGCCAACGGCAGCTCTCCCGCGGACCTGCAACTCGGTGACGACGTGTCCGCCGACGCGGCGTCCGCGCTGCTCGCCCACCTCGACCTCCACTGGCTGCAGGCGCCGCGCAGCGTCCAGCGCACCAAATCGCGAGCGATCGAGCTCGCGGCCGGCGGCACGCCTGCCGCCTATTTCCGTGTCGCCGGGCGCTCGTTCGCGCGCCAGGATCCGCTTGGGCGCGACAACGAGAACCCGACCAAGTACCTCCAGACGGTCGGCGGCATCACCGACTTCGACCGCCACCGGGAAGAGGCCGAGCGCAACTGGCCTTGGGAGAAGTGGTACGGGGCCGCCGAATGGCGCGAGGCCACGGTCAAACATCCCGGCGCCACCCACTACGAGTGGTTCCTCGACCAACTCGTCGTCGTCCGCGAGGATGGGCGCGTGCGCCTCGGATACGTCTCGAGGCTCGCCGCGGAAGGCGAGGGGGAGCTCGCGCTGTCGGTGCGGATCTGGGCGGGCGACCCGAGGGGCTACGCCGTCCGCATGGTGAACCAGGATCGCACCGAGGATCCGCCGTCGCCCGCGTTGCTGCTCTCGGGCACCCCCGAGGAGCCGTCGACGCTGGTCATGTCGCCGCGCGGCTTCAATGCCGGCCGCATCATGCGCGTCGACGAGGTCGGCGGCGGACGCAGGTTTCGCCTGCTGCGCATCGTCCAGCGGGGCGCGGATTTCGAGCGGGTCGTGTTCGAGGCAGTCGAGGACGACTAGCGTCCCCGTGCCGGCCGGCGCGGCCGGTCAGCGCGCCGGCCACGGCTGCGGCCGACGCCGCCGGTCGACGTTTCCCGGCCGGCGTCGTAAGCTCGCGGGTTCATGACGAATCGACTCGCGGCTGCGACGAGCCCCTACCTCCGGCAGCACGCCGACAACCCGGTCGATTGGCACACGTGGGGCGAGGAAGCCCTCGCGCTCGCCAGACGCGAGAACAAGCCGATCCTGCTGTCGATCGGATACTCGGCCTGCCACTGGTGCCACGTGATGGCGCACGAGTCCTTCGAGGACCCGGAGGTCGCCGCGGCGATGAACGCCGGGTTCGTCAACATCAAGGTCGACCGGGAAGAGCGCCCGGACCTGGACCAGATCTACCAGACTGCGCATGCGCTGCTGACGCGCGGGGCGGGCGGCTGGCCGCTGACGGTGTTCATGACTCCGGACGGCGCGCCCTACTTCGCTGGCACGTATTTTCCGAAGCAGGCGCGCCACGGGCTGCCGGGATTCCTGGACATCCTGCCGCGCATCGCCGCCGCCTACCACGAGCAGGGTCCGGCGATCGCCGAGCAGAGCGCCCGGCTGTCGGAAGCCCTGCAGTCGCTCGAGCCCGGACACAGCGCCGCAGAGCTGCCGGCGAAGGCCGGCGCAGTGGCGCTCGCCGAGTTCAAGCGGACCTTCGATGCCAAGGACGGCGGCTTCGGCGGCGCGCCCAAGTTCCCCCACTCGACCGAGCTCGGCTTCTGCCTGCGCGCATGGAAGCTGCGCGACGACGACGGCGCGCAGCGCATCGTGCGCATCACGCTCGCAAAGATGGCGGCGGGCGGCATCGCCGACCAGCTCGGTGGCGGTTTTTGCCGCTACAGCGTCGACGCGCAGTGGTCGATCCCGCATTTCGAGAAGATGCTCTACGACAACGCGGCGCTGCTCGCGATCTACGCCGACGCCGGGCGTGCGATGCGCGAGGGCGAATTCGGCGCGGTCGCGCGCGACATCGTCGGCTGGCTCGTGCGCGAGATGCGCGCGCCCGACGGCGCGTGGTACTCGAGCCTCGACGCTGACAGCGAAGGCGAGGAAGGCAGGTTCTACGTCTTCAGCCGCGAGGAGGCGCGCGCGGCGATGTCCGCCGACGAATGGGCCGCGGCCTCGCTGCACTACGGCTTCGACGGGCCGCCGAATTTCGAGCACCGGGCCTGGCACCTGCGCGTCGCGGTTCCGGTCGCGGAGGTCGCACAGCTGCTCGGCATCCCGCTGCCCGACGTGCAGACGCGCATCGTTGGTGCCCGCGGGGCGCTGTTCGCGCGCCGCGAGACGCGCGTGCGTCCCGGACGCGACGACAAGATCCTCACCTCGTGGAATGCGCTCGCGATCGGCGCGCTGGCGCGCGCTTCGCGCGCGCAGGACGAGCCCGCGTGGGCGGACCTGGCGCTCGCGGCGCTGGACGCGCTGGTCGCGACCGCGTGGCGCGACGGCAGGCTGTACGCGACGCGCCGCGGCAGCGACGTCGCGTTGAACGCGTACCTCGACGACCACGCGTTCCTGCTCGCCGCGCTGATCGAGGTCATGCAGGCGCGCTTTCGCGCGCGCGACTTTTCGCTCGCGACGCAGGTTGCGGACCGGCTGCTGGACCGTTTCGAGGACCGCGAGCACGGCGGGTTCTGGTTCACCAGCCACGATCACGAGCGGCTCTACCACCGGACCAAGCCGGCTCAGGACAACGCGACGCCTGCGGGCAACGGTGTGGCGGCGCAGGCGCTGCTCGCGCTGGGACATCTCGCCGCGGAGCCGCGCTACGTCGAGGCCGCCGAGCGCACGCTGCGGGCGTTCGCCGAGGGCATTGCCCGCGCGCCGAACGCCCATGCCACGCTGGTGACGGCACTCGAGCGCATCGGGCGTCCGCCTTCGACCCTGATCCTTTGCGGCGATGCCGGGCAGACGCGGAGCTGGCAACGCGCGCTCGAGCGCGAGTACCGCCCCGAAATGTGCGTCGTCGACATCGGTGAAGGCGCGGACGCGCCGGCAGCGCTGCGCAAAGGGGCGCTCCCGTCGGAGGCCGCGGTCGCCTGGCTCTGCCACGGCCTGCAATGCCTTCCGCCGATCACGACGCTCGAGGGCATCGAGGCAGCGATTTCCGGTAATATTTCGGGCTGACGTCGAATCCAACCCCGATGGAGTTCCAATGAAGACCGCAACCGCAATCCTTGCAATCGCCTCGCTGACGGTCGCCTCGGCCGCCTTTGCCGACCAGCTCGAAGACATGATGAAGAAGAACGGCTGCAACGCCTGCCATTCGGAGGACAAGAAGATCCTCGGCCCGGCCTACAAGGACGTCGCCGCGAAGTACCGCGGCGATCCCAAGGCGGCCGCGATGCTCGAGGCAAAGGTCAAGAAAGGCGGCTCGGGCACCTGGGGCCAGATTCCGATGCCCCCCAACTCGCAGGTCAGCGACGCCGACATCAAGAAGATGGTAGAGATGATCCTCGCGCTCAAGTAATGGCTCGACTGTGATACGCTGCGGCCTGCGTGGAGGAGAGAGCGCCGGCCGACCGCCGGAGCCGCCGAAGGCGTAACCCCGAAACCGCTCAGGCAAAAGGACCGCACGCAGGACAGACACGATCTGGAGAGCGGCCGGCGCATCGGATGCGCGGCCCACCGAAGGGGCACCCGGCAGCGCGGCCGCATCGCGCGGCCGCAATCTCTCAGGTAAAAGGACAGACGGGGCGACGCGGAGGCATCCGCGCCGCCCCTTGTTCTTTTCCGCCCGGAGGTCGCGTGCCGAAAGCCACATCGCTCAATGCCACCCACCGCGCGGCCGGCGCCCGCATGGTCGATTTCGGCGGCTGGGACATGCCGGTCAACTACGGCTCCCAGATCGACGAGCACCACGCGGTGAGGCGCAACGCGGGGATGTTCGACGTCTCGCACATGCGGGTCGTCGACATCCACGGCACGCCGGCAGCCGCGCCCCGCGATTTCCTGCGCTACGCGCTCGCCAACAACGTCGACCGGCTGAAAACGCCCGGCAAGGCGCTGTATTCGTGCCTGCTCGCGGACGACGGCGGCGTCCTCGACGACCTCATCGTCTACTTCCTGCGCGACGACCTCTTTCGCCTGGTCGTCAATGCGGCCACTGCCGACAAGGACATCGCGTGGCTGACGGCGCTGGCAGGGGTGCGGGCGCCCGGGCTGCGCCTCGTTCCGCGCGGCGACCTCGCGATCATCGCCGTGCAGGGCCCGCAGGCGCGCCAGAAAGTCTGGCGCGCGATCGCCGGCAGCGAAGCTGCGAGCGCCGCGCTCGAGCCCTTCAATGCGGCAACGTTTGCCACGCCCGGCATGGGCGAGCTGTTCATCGCGCGCACCGGCTACACGGGCGAGGACGGGTTCGAGATCGCCGTGCCGGCAATCCACGTCGAAGCGCTTTGGCGCGCGCTCGCTGCCCAGGGTGTGGCGCCCTGTGGCCTGGGCGCCCGCGACACGCTGCGCCTCGAGGCGGGACTTAACCTCTACGGGCAGGACATGGACGAGAGCGTCTCGCCGCTGGAGTCGGGGCTCGCCTGGACCGTCGACCTCGCGAGCGACCGCGATTTCGCAGGCAAGGCCGCGCTGCTCGCGCGTCCCGCCAAGCGCCGGCTCGCCGGCCTCGTCCTGACCGATGCCGGCGGCGTGTTGCGTGCGCACCAGCCGGTGCACACCGACGCCGGCGAAGGCGAGATCACCAGCGGCACGTTTTCGCCCACGCTGCGAAAGTCGATCGCGCTTGCCCGCCTGCCCGCGACGGTCGCGGTCGGCGACACCGTGCACGTCCGGATCCGCGACAAGCGGCTTGCCGCGCGTGTCGTGAAGCCGCCTTTCGTTCGCAACGGCCGCGCGCTCGTCCAGTGAGTCACCGTCAACTGCAGCACAACTTCCCCGGAGTCCCGCCATGAACGTTCCCCCCGGCCTCAAGTACATCGACAGCCACGAATGGATCCGCCCGGAGCCCGACGGCACGGTGACGATCGGCATCACCGACCACGCACAGGCGGCGCTCGGCGATCTCGTCTACGTCGACCTGCCCAAGCCGGGGCGCAAGCTGAATGTCGGCGAGGCCTGTGCCGTCGTCGAATCGGTGAAGGCGGCGAGCGACGTCTACGCGCCGCTGTCGGGCGAGGTCGTCGCTTCCAACGATGCCCTTTCCGGGGCTCCCGAGGCGGTCAACGAGGACGCCTATGCCGCGTGGCTGTTCCGCCTGCGGCCGAGCGAACCCTCGCAGCTCGCCGGCCTGATGGACGCCGCCGCGTACTCGAAGCTGATCGCCGAATCCTGATCCACCTGCAGGTCCGCGCCCGTCGAGACGGTGCGGGGGCGTGCCGCGGAGCGAGCGCATGAACATTAATCCACCCACAGGCGAAACCCTCGCAGCCCTCGAGGATCACGACGGTTTCATTGCGCGCCATGTCGGCACGGCCGCGTGCGACCAGGTGGCGATGCTCGCGGCGCTCGGGTACGCGAACCGCGCGGCGCTGATCGATGCGATCGTCCCCGAGATCATCCGCCTGCGCGAGCCGCTGTCGCTGCCCGGTCCGATGGGCGAGGCCGAGGCGCTCGCGCGTCTGCGCGGCATCGCCTCGCGCAACCGAGTCCTGAAGTCGGTCATCGGGCAGGGCTATTACGGGACGCACACGCCCGGCGTCATCCTGCGCAACGTGCTCGAGAATCCCGCGTGGTACACCGCGTACACGCCTTACCAGCCCGAGATCTCCCAGGGGCGTCTCGAAGCGCTGGCGAGTTTCCAGACGATGGTCTGCGACCTGACCGCGATGGAAATCGCCAACGCGTCGATGCTCGACGAGGCGACCGCCGCCGCCGAGGCGATGACGCTGCTGCGGCGGGTGTCGGGCTCGGAGAGCATGCGTTTCTTCGTCGCGGACGACGTGCTTCCGCAGACGCTCGACGTGGTGCGCACGCGCGCGAAGCCGCTACGCATCGACGTCGTGACGGGTCCGGCGGACAACGCGCCCGACGCGCAGGCGTTCGGCATCCTGCTCCAGTACCCGGGGGTCGACGGGCACCTGCGCGACTGCCGCGCCCTGACCGCGGCCGCGCACGCCAAGGGCGCGCTGGTGGCCGTCGCCACCGACCTGCTGGCGCTCACCCTGATCACCCCGCCCGGAGAGTGGGACGCGGACGTCGCCGTCGGCTCGTCGCAGCGCTTCGGCGTGCCGATGGGCTTCGGCGGGCCGCATGCCGCATTCATGGCGACGCGCGATGAATTCAAGCGCTCGCTGCCGGGCAGGCTCGTCGGCGTGTCCGTCGATGCCGCGGGCCGCCCGGCCTACCGCCTCGCGCTGCAGACGCGCGAGCAGCACATCCGCCGCGAGAAGGCGACGTCGAACATCTGCACGGCGCAGGTGTTGCTCGCGGTGATGGCGGCCATGTATGCCGTCTATCACGGGGCAGAGGGCCTCGTGCGGATCGCGCGCAGGGTGCACCGCCTGACGATGATCCTCAAGGAGGGCCTCGCGCGGCTCGGCTTCGACGCCGCCAACGCCGACGCTTTCGACACGCTGACCTTCGCCACCGGAGCGAGGACGGCAGCGATCGTCGAGCGTGCGCT
>DAHUXO010000286.1 GCA_027307095.1 Betaproteobacteria bacterium
TGCGCACGCGCTCGCGCTCGCCGTAGATGCGGCTGCGCTTCTCGCGGCGCGGGGAGATCAGGCCGCAATCCTCGTAGAAGCGGATCGCCCGGGTGGTCAGCGCGAACTCGCGGGCGAGCTCGGAAATCGTGTAGGTTGCCGGCCGCGTCGTCGACGCGGCGGTCTCGCGGCCTCTGGAGGACATGGCGTTCGGAACGGGAGCTGCGTATCGGCGCGGGCGCGCCGCCTGCGCCACGATACCATAGCGAAATGGAAGAGCTTGCGCAGCACCCGCCCGCGCCCGGGCACGCGGTCGCAATCGCTCCAGGCGTGCTGTGGCTGCGAATGCCGCTGCCTTTCGCGCTCGACCACATCAACCTGTGGCTCGTCGCCGAGCCCGACGGTCATACGCTGGTCGACTGCGGGTATGGCGATGCCGTGACGCGCGGCCACTGGCACACCCACTTCGAAACGACGCTGCGCGATCGGCCGATCCGACGCATCATCGCGACGCACTGCCACCCCGACCACCTCGGCAATGCCGAATGGCTGGCCGCGCGTTTCGGCTGCACGATCGCGATGACACAGGCCGAATTCCTGACCTCGCACGCGCTGATCGCCGGCGAGGCCGGGCTCGGTCAGGCCGATGTCGGCGGCCTCTTCGCGCGCCACGGAATGCCGGCCGAGCATCTCGCGGCACTGGCGGCGCGAGGCAACCACTACCATCGCGGCGTTCCGGAGGCGCCTCATTCGTTCGTGCGCTTGATCGATGGCGACCGCGTGGCTGCGGGACCGTGGCAATGGGAGGTCGTCGCCGGCTACGGGCATTCGCCCGAGCACGCTTCGCTCTCCTGCATACCGGCACGGCTGCTGATCGCCGGCGACATGCTCCTGCCGCGGATTTCCACCAATGTCGCCGTCTGGCCCGGCGAGCCCGACGGCGACCCAGTCGCGAGGTTCCTCGCGTCGCTGTCGCGCTTCGAGCCGCTGCCACCCGACACGCTGGTCCTGCCTTCGCACGGCCGCCCGTTTCGCGGCATCGCCGAGCGCGTCGACGCGCTGCGCCACCACCACGCCGAGCGCCTCGCCGACCTGCACGCGGCACTCGCCGCAGCACCTTCGCCACGGACCGCGTCCGAGATGATCCCCGTGCTGTTCCGGCGCCAGCTCGACCTGCAGCAGCGGTTCTTCGCGATGGGCGAGGCGATCGCCCACCTGAACCACCTGTGGAGGACCGGGCGCGCGACACGCGACGTGGCGCCCGACGGCACGATCCGTTACGCCGCGTAGAATGTCCGACCGACGTTCCTGACGACCCTGCGAGAGGCTCGATGGCCACTTCCGCTCCGACCGCATCCGCCGCTGCAGAGTCCGGCGCGGCCACCTACGATCCGATGGCGCTCGCCGAGTCGCTGGCCTCGGCCGCCGAGAAGAGCGCCAAGCTGATGGGCGAGTTCGCCGCCCGCCACGCCGGCAGCCAGTCGGTCGTCCCCGGTGACGAGCTCGGGCTCGGCCAGGCGTTCATGGAGCTCGCCGCGAAGATGCTGACCAATCCGGCGCGCCTCGCCGAGGGGCAGCTGAACCTCTGGCGCGACTACATGAACCTGTGGCAGACGTCGATGCTGCGGATGATGGGCGCGCCGGCCATCGCTGTCGCCGAGCCGGCAAAAGGCGACAAGCGATTCAAGGACGCGGGCTGGCAGGAGCATTTCCTGTTCGACTACGTCAAGCAGTCGTACCTGATCGCCGCGCGCTGGATGCACGAGCAGGTCGCGAGCGTCGAAGGCATGCCCGAGCCGATGAAGAAGAAGATCGACTTCTTCACGCGCCAGTACATCGACGCGCTCGCGCCGTCGAACTTCGCCCTGACCAATCCCGAGGTGTTCCGCGAGACCGTCGCGAGCGGCGGCCAGAACCTCGTGCGCGGCCTGCACAACCTGCTCGACGACATCGAGCGCGGCAACGGCCAGCTCAGGATCTCGATGACCGACTCGAAGGCCTTCGAGCTCGGCGTCAACATCGCGACCACTCCCGGCAAGGTCGTGTTCCAGAACGACCTGATGCAGCTGATCCAGTACGAGCCGGCGACGAAGAAGCAGTGGACGCGGCCGCTGCTGATCATTCCGCCGTGGATCAACAAGTACTACATCCTCGACCTGCGCGAGAAGAACTCGTTCATCCGCTGGGCGGTGCACGAGGGCATGACGGTGTTCGTCGTTTCCTGGGTGAACCCCGACGAGCGCCTCGCGCACAAGGATTTCGAGGACTACCTGACCGAGGGCCCGATTGCTGCGCTCGACGCGATCGAGAAGGCGACCGGCGAGCCCGACGCCAACGTCGTCGGCTACTGCCTCGGCGGGACGCTGCTCGCCGCCACGCTCGGCTGGCTCGCAGCGAAGAAGCAGAAGCGCATCGCCAGCGCCACCTTCATGACCGCGCTGATCGATTTCAGCGCGCCCGGCGAGCTCGAGGTGTTCATCGACGAGGACCAGGTCGTGGCGCTCGAGAAGAAGATGAAGCAGCGCGGCTATCTCGAAGGCAGCGAGATGGCGAACACCTTCAACCTGCTGCGCTCCAACGACCTGATCTGGTCGTTCGTGATCAACAACTACCTGATGGGCCGCGACCCTTTCCCCTTCGACCTCCTGCACTGGAACTGCGATTCGACGCGGATGCCCGCGACGATGCACAGCTTCTACCTTCGCAACATGTACATGAACAACCGCCTGCGCGAGCCGGGCGGGCTGAACCTCGCCGGCGTGCCGATCGACCTGTCGAAAGTGACGACCCCGAGCTATTTCGTCTCCGCGATCGAGGATCACATCGCGCCATGGAAGACGACGTACGCCGGGCCGCGGCTGTTGAAAGGCAAGTCGCGCTTCGTGCTGTCGGGCTCGGGTCACATCGCGGGAATGATCAACCCGCCGGCCGCCCACAAATACGCCTACTGGACCAACGACAAGCTCCCGGCGAGCGCGGACCAGTGGCTTGCGGACGCCACCCAGCACGACGGATCGTGGTGGACCGACTGGCGCGCCTGGATCGCGTCCCACGCTGGCCGCGAGGTTCCCGCGCGCGTGCCGGGCAAAGGCAAGCTCCCGGTTGTCGAGCCGGCGCCGGGATCGTATGCCCGGCAGCGCGCCGACGCAGGCTAGAATGAGGGGAACCCTTAGCCGCAAGCTGCCGATGTCCATTCTGCGCCGCATCGTCCACCGGCGTTCATCCAAGAATCCCTTCATGCCCTCCTTCCGTGCCACCCTCGCTGCGGGCACCATCGCGCTCGCGCTGAGCGCGACCCCGGCGTTCGCGCAGTTCTCGAATATCTACTCCTTCGGCGACAGCCTCAGCGACGCCGGGTCGTTCGTTCCCGTG
>DAHUXO010000297.1 GCA_027307095.1 Betaproteobacteria bacterium
TCGCGACGCGCAACTGAGGCGCCGGGGACGTTCACGATGCCTGCCGCGCTCGACGTGATTCTCACCCCGGCCGACGCTAGCGCCCGGCGGCGTCTTCGATGTGGAACCGGTGCAGCAGCCGGTGCAGCACCGGCGCGAACATCAAGCCCGTGGCAGCGAGCAGGATGACCCCGCAGAACAGTGCGTAGACACCGTCGAAGACCTTGCCGGCGGTGGTCTTCACGTCGACGACGGGCCCCATGCCCGACAGCAGCATCGCCGCCTGGTGGAACGCGTCGAGCCACGCGAGCCCCTCGAGCGCGTGATAGCCGACCATGCCGATCGCGAGCGTGACGACGACCAGCGAGAACGCGTACTTCGCCGCCCGCGTGATCCGCGACATGAACTGCTTCCGGGGAGGCAGCGCTGGAGCGAACCACGGTGGCGCGGCGTGTCCAGGCGCGGCATCGCCGCTGCGCGCGGCCGTCGATGCGGCCCGGTCCGGGTTCCGTCTGCGAGGCATGGCGGTCATTCTGGGCGTTCGTCTCCCTGCGGGCAAGCCGCGCGCGGCGCAGCGACCGACGGGCGACTGATCAGACTCCGACGCTCCGCCGGAGGCGACCGGCGGCCCCGACCCGCGTTCCCGCCGAGCCCTACTCCCACTCGATCGTCGCGGGCGGCTTGCTGGAGACGTCGTACACGACGCGATTGACGCCGCGCACTTCGTTGGTGATTCGGTTGGAGACCCGCGCGATCAGGTCGTGCGGCAGCGGCGCCCAGTGCGCGGTCATGAAATCGGTCGTCTGCACGGCACGCAACGCGATCGCATGCTCGTAGCTGCGCCCGTCGCCCATCACGCCGACCGAGCGTATCGGCAGGAACACCGCGAACGCCTGCGAGGTCTTGTCGTACCACGACTCGCCACGCTCGTCTACGGCGCTCCTCAACTCGTCGATGAAGATCGCGTCGGCACGCCGCAGCATATCGGCCGCATCGCGCTTCACCTCGCCGAGAATCCGCACGCCCAGCCCCGGCCCGGGGAACGGATGGCGGAACACCATGTGCCGGGGCAGCCCGAGCTCGAGTCCGAGCTTGCGCACCTCGTCCTTGAAGAGCTCGCGCAAAGGCTCCAGCAGCTTCAGGTGCAGCGTGTCGGGAAGGCCGCCGACGTTGTGATGCGACTTGATCGTGTGCGCCTTCTTGGTCTTCGCGCCGGCAGACTCGATGACGTCGGGATAGATCGTCCCCTGCGCGAGCCACCGCACGCCCTCGAGCTTCGCCGCCTCGCGCTGGAACACGTCGACGAAGAGCCGCCCGATCACCTTGCGCTTCTGCTCCGGATCGTCGACCCCGGCCAGCGCGGCGAAGAATTCCGCGCCGGCGTCGACGCCGATGACGCGAACGCCGAGATGGCTCGCGAAGGTGTCCATCACCTCCTCCGCCTCGTTCTGGCGCAGCAGCCCGTGATCGACGAACACGCAAGTAAGCCGGTCGCCGATCGCGCGGTGGATCAGCGCCGCCGCCACCGACGAGTCGACCCCGCCCGAGAGCCCCAGCAGCACCTGGTCTTCGCCGACCTGCGCGCGGATCGAGGCGACCGCCTCCGCAACGTAGTCGTGCATGTTCCAGTCGTGGCCGCAGCCGCAGATGTCGTGCGCGAAGCGGCCGAGGATCGCCGCGCCCTGGCGCGTGTGCGTCACCTCGGGATGGAACTGGACGCCGTAGTAATGGCGCGATTCGTCGGCCCTCGCGGCGATCGCGCAGGCGGGCGACGAGCCCGCGAGCCTGAAACCTGGCGGCAGGTCGACCACCTTGTCGCCGTGGCTCATCCAGACGTCGAGCAGCCCGTGCCCATCGGCGTTGCGCCGGTCCTCGAGGCCGCGAAAGAGGGCGGTGTGGCCGCGCGCGCGCACCTCGGCATGCCCGAATTCCCGGACTCGGCCCTGCTCGACGCGTCCGCCCAGCTGCGCGGCCATCGTCTGCATGCCGTAGCAGATGCCGAGTACCGGCACGCCTGCGGACCACACGGCGTCGGGGGCGCGCGGCGTGTCGCCCTCGGTGACGCTCATCGGCCCCCCCGAAAGCACGATCCCGCGGGCGCCGAAATCGCGGATGAAGTCGTCCCCGACGTCGTACGGATGGATCTCGCAGTAGACGTCGGTTTCGCGCAACCGACGCGCGATCAGCTGCGTGTACTGCGCGCCGAAATCGAGGATCAGGATCTTCGAATGCGAAGCTGCTGCCATCGTCATTCGACGCGGTAGTTGGGCGCTTCCTTGACGATCTGCACGTCGTGCACGTGCGATTCGCGCACGCCCGCGAAAGTGATCTCGACGAACTCGGCGTGCGTCGAAAGGTCGCCGATCGTCGCAGCGCCGCAATAGCCCATCGCGGCGCGCAGACCCCCCATAAGCTGCAGGATCACCGGCGACAGCGCCCCCTTGTAAGGCACGCGACCTTCGATGCCTTCGGGGACGAGCTTCTCGGCCGCACCCTCGCCCTCGGCGTCCTGGAAATAGCGATCCGAGCTGCCCTGCTGCATCGCCCCGATCGAACCCATGCCGCGATAGCTCTTGTACGAGCGGCCCTGGTAGAGCTCGATGTCCCCCGGGGCTTCCTCGGTGCCCGCGAACAGGCTCCCCAGCATCACGGCCGACGCACCGGCGGCGATCGCCTTGGCGATGTCCCCCGACCAGCGGACGCCCCCGTCGGCGATCAGCGGGATGTCCATGCCCGCGACGCCCGAAAGCGCATCGTGGATCGCCGTGATCTGCGGAACGCCGACGCCCGCGACGATGCGCGTCGTGCAGATCGACCCTGGCCCGATGCCGACCTTCACCGCATCGGCCCCGTGGTCAGCCAGCGCCTTTGCGCCCGCGGCCGTCGCGATGTTGCCGCCGATGACCTGTACCTTCGAGTAGCGCTTCTTGATCCATTGAACGCGGTCGAGCACCCCCTGCGAGTGCCCGTGCGAAGTGTCGACGACGATGACGTCGACGCCCGCGCCGACCAGCGCCTCGACGCGCTCCTCGGTGTCGCCGCCGGTGCCGACGGCAGCGCCGGCGCGCAGCCGGCCGTGCTCGTCCTTCGACGCACTCGGGTGCTCGGTCGCCTTCAGTATGTCCTTGACGGTGATGAGTCCCCGCAGCTCGCGCTCGGCATTGAGGACCAGCACGCGCTCGAGGCGATGCCGATGCATCAACTCCTTGGCCGTCTCGAGCTCGGTGCCTTCCGGAACCGTCACCAGCCGGTCGGCCGGCGTCATGATGTTGGAGACCGGCTGGTCGAGATTGACCTCGAAGCGCAGGTCGCGGTTCGTGACGATCCCGACGACCTGCCGGCCGGAAACGACCGGCAGCCCCGAGATCCGGTGCTGCTGGGTCAGGGCGAGGACCTGGCGCACCGACATCGACGGCGGGATCGTGATCGGATCCTTGACCACCCCGCTCTCGAAGCGCTTGACCTTCGCGACTTCGGCGGCCTGCCGGGCCGGCGGCATGTTCTTGTGGATGATGCCCAGCCCGCCTTCCTGCGCGATCGCGATGGCAAGGCGGGATTCGGTCACCGTGTCCATTGCCGCCGACAGGAGCGGCACGTTGAGGGTGATCGTACGGGTCAGGCGGGTCGCCAGCGAGACGTCGCGGGGAACGACCAGCGAATGGGCGGGAACGAGAAGTACGTCGTCGAACGTCAGCGCCTTGCGGACGACACGCATAGTTTCTCCTGTGCGCAAAAATGGATTATACCGGTGCAGCCGGCGCGACCTTCCCGCAGCGCGCAACGCGGTATCGGTCGACCCGGGGCGACGTGTCGGAACCGCGACAGCCAGGCGCGTCCCGCGCCTCCCGGTCCGCCGGCCGATTGACGCCGGGGGCGCCGGGGCGGTAACTTGCCATTGTCATAAATTGAGGGGTTTGCCATGTCGAGGCTTTCCGCATCCACGTCGCTTCTGCTCATCCTGGCGCTGACCCTCGCCGGCAGCGCGGCGGCCGCCCTCTACAAATGGACCGATGCGCAGGGGCGCGTCGTGTATTCGGACCAGCCGCCGCCGGCCGACGTCAAGGGCCGGCAACTGCAGGCAGCGCCGCCGCCCGCCAATCCGAACGCGGCGAAGGAGCTCGCGCAGCAGGAAGCGAATTTCCGCAAGCGACAGACCGACGAAGCGCAGGCGCTCGCCAAATCCGACCAGGCCCGCGCGACCGAGCAGCAGCGCAACCAGGGCTGCGCGCAGGCGCGCTCGAACCTGCGGCAACTCGCCGACAACCAGATGGCGATCTATCGCTACAACGCCAAGGGGGAGCGCGAGGCAATGGACGACGCGTCGCGGCAGCGCGAGAGCGACCGCCTGAACGCCTGGATGCGCGACAACAAGTGCGGGTCGTGACGCCGCGACCGCACGCCCGCCGTCACTGTTGCTGTTTCTTCTCGAGCACCGCCTGGTTGATCTTCACCTCGGTGCCTGCGCGCAGGCTCGCGAGGTAGGCAGTCATCATCTCGCGGCCGATCTCGCTGCCGATGCCCGCCCCGACGCTCGCGAGCTTGGCGGCATCGGGCGCGGGCGCGTCGATGACCTTGTCGATCCGGTAGATCGAATAGTCGCCGCTGGCATCGGCGGTTCCGACATAGGCGGGAAGCTTGCGCGCGTCTGCCTCGAAGACCGACTTCAGCGCATCCGCAGGGAACCCGGCCTGCACCTGGGTGCGATCGAGCGTCACCGGCTTCCCGAACTCGATGCCGACCTCGGCGCCGGTCTTGCCCTGGGCGAGCAGCGCGAGCTTGTCCTGCCCGGCCTTCTGCGCGAGCGCGCTCGCGGCGCGGTGCGCCAGCAACTTGCGGATGTCGTCCCGGACGTCGGCAAAGGACCGCAGCGTCGCCGGCTTGTACTCGAGGATGCGTCCGGCCATCAGGGTGTTGGGCGCCACCTCGATCGCTTCGGTGTTGCGCTTGGCCTGCAGCGAATCGGGTGAGAACAGCGCCTTCACGAACTTCTCGTTGCCGAGGGCGAGCTGCTGGATCTGCGCCCGCGTCATCAACGACGTCGTCTCGACCTTGAGGTCGAGCGCCTTCGCGGCACCGGCGAGCGAATCGGCCTGCTCGTAGACCAGGTTCTGGAACTGCTCGGCGGCGGACGCGAATTTCTCCGTCGCCTTCTGGCGCCGCAGGTCGGCTTCGATGCGCCCCTTGACCTCGTCGAACGTCTGCACGTGTGCCGGCGTGATCCCGGTCACCTTGATGATGTGATAGCCGAAGCTGGTCTCGACCGGGCCGACGATGTCGCCGACTTTCGCAGCGAACACCGCATCCTCGAACGGCTTCACCATGGAACCGCGCGCGAACGATCCCAGATCCCCGCCCTGCTGGGAGGAGCCCGGATCCTGCGAGTATTCCTTCGCCAGCGCCGCGAAATCCTCGGGCTTCGCCCGGGCCTTCTCGAGGATCATCGTTGCCTTGGCCTTCGCCGCGGCTTTCTCGGCCGCCGACGCGTCGGGCTTGACCGCGATCAGGATGTGCGAAGCCTGGCGCTCCTCGGCCGTCGTGTACTGCCTGGCATTCGCCTGGTAAGCCTGCTTGACCTCGGCGGGATCGACTTTCATCTGCGCGGCGAGCGCATCCTGCGACAGCGTCAGGTACTCGATCTTCGCGACCTCCTGCGTCTGGAAGTCCCCCGGGTTCTTGTCGTAGTACGCCTTGATCTCGGCGTCGGTGACGGCGACCGATTTCTCGAACGGCGCCGCTGCGACGGACGCGAACGCGACCTCGCGCTTCTGCTCGGCGAGCGCCAGGTATTGGCGCACCGCCGCCTGCGCAGCGAAGCTGCCGCCAACGATCGGATCCTGCAGTGGCGACAGCTGGAGCTCGCCGCGAACGCGCTGTTCGAACTGCAGGGGCGTCATCCCCTGCCCTGCGAGCACCTCGGCGTACTTGGTCGCGGAGAACTTCCCGTCCTCCTGGAACGGGGGCAGCGCAGCGATGAACTGCCGCAGCTGCCCGTCGGTGACGCGAAAATGCTCGGCGCTCCCGAGATTCTCGAGCAAGCGCTGGTTCACGAGCTGGTCGAGCAGCGCGTAGCGCACCGCCGGCGTGTCGAGCATCGCCGGATCGTAGCGGGCGCCCAGCGCCTGGCGCATCCGCTCCTGCTGCTCGCGCATCAGGTTGTCGTACTCGCGCTGCTCGATCTTGCTGCCACCGACAGTGGCAACGGCCTTGGCCGATTCACCGCTCCGGAAGTAGTAATCGACCCCGAAGAATGCGAAAGGCAGCGTGACCAGGGCGAGCACCATCTGCGCGAAGGTCTTGTGCTTGTGAAGTAGATCGAACATGGGAGCCCCGTTGGCGCAGAAGCGCTGCGCGCGGTCGAAGGATCATGAAAAAAGGGCGAACTCGCGTTCGCCCCTCGATACCCGAATCTTGGCGGAGTGGACGGGACTCGAACCCGCGACCCCCGGCGTGACAGGCCGGTATTCTAACCAACTGAACTACCACTCCCCTGACTCCATCGCGTCCCCGGCGCTGCCGCTCCACCACCGTGGGGTGGTGGGTGCTGACGGGATCGAACCGCCGACATTCGCCTTGTAAGGGCGACGCTCTACCGCTGAGCTAAGCACCCGGAACCGGACAACCCCGCCCCGCGCGCTGCGAAGCTCATCAGTTTAGCGCATCCTTGAGCGCTTTTCCAGCGCGGAACTTCGGCACTTTCGCGCCCTTGATCTTGATCGCCGCGCCGGTGCGCGGATTGCGGCCCGCGCGCGCACTGCGCTTGCCGACGTAGAACGATCCGAAACCGACGAGCGTGACGATGTCGCCCTTGCGCAGCGAGATCTTGATCGCGCCGATCGTCGCGTCGAGCGCGCGCCCGGCAGCGGCTTTGGAGATGTCCGCGTGGCGGGCGATCGCGTCGATCATTTCGGCTTTGTTCACGGGAGAGTCCTTTCAGGAGACGTGACGACCGCGCCGGGGAGCGAGGCGCGGCTCGAATCGGGAAGCGGGAAACGACGGTGCGCGCACGGCACTCAGCGGCACTTATAGCCCCCGCGTTTTCCGGGTGTCAAGACTCGCACGACGTACGTGGGCGGCTTCGCGCCGACCGCGCGGGAACGAGGGCGGGCGAAACCTCGCCCGCCCTCGCCGCTGCGATGCGGGTCAGTGCTTGATGACCGCGCTCTTGTCGTCACCCGCGGCAGCGGGCGGCACCGCCGCGGGTTCAGGCTTGTCGGCGTCGGCCTGCGCCGGCTTCGGCTGGCGTTCGAGCGCCTGCTCGAGCACCTGCTCGATCCACCGCACCGGATGGATGTCGAGGCGGTTCTTGATCTCGTCCGGAATCTCGGCCAGGTCCTTCACGTTCTCCTCGGGGATCAGCACGGTCTTGATTCCGCCGCGTCCTGCCGCGAGCAGCTTCTCCTTCAGGCCGCCGATCGGCAGCACCTCGCCGCGCAGCGTGATCTCGCCGGTCATCGCCACGTCGCAGCGCACCGGGATTCCCGTAAGGATCGACACGATCGCCGTGACGATCGCCGCGCCCGCGGACGGACCGTCCTTGGGCGTCGCGCCCTCGGGCAGGTGCACGTGCAGATCAGTCTTGGTGTAGAAGTCGACCGGGATGCCGAGCTGCTTCGACCGATGGCGGACCACCGACAGCGCGGCCGCGATCGACTCGTTCATCACCTCGCCGAGCTTGCCGGTCGATGTCGTCTTGCCCTTCCCCGGCAGCGCGACCGCCTCGATCGTCAGCAGGTCGCCGCCGACCTCGGTCCAGGCGAGGCCGGTGACCTGGCCGACCTGGTTCCTGCGCTCGGCGATCCCGTACGTGAAGCGCCGCACGCCGAGGTACTTGTCGAGGTTCTTCGAGTTGACCTCGACCGGCCCGCGCGCCTTGCGCGCCTTGCCCTCGCTCTGCTTCAGCAGCAGCCCCTTGACGACCTTGCGGCAGATCTTGCTGATGTCCCGCTCGAGGTTCCGCACACCCGACTCGCGGGTGTAGTAGCGCACGATGTCGCGCAGCGCGCTCTCGGCGACATGCAGCTCCTCGGGCTTCAACCCGTTGCCCTTGATCTGCTTCGCCAGCAGGTACTGCTTCGCAATCGCGATCTTCTCGTCCTCGGTGTAGCCGGAGAGGCGGATCACCTCCATCCGGTCGAGCAGCGGGGCGGGGATGTTCATCGTGTTCGCCGTGGCGACGAACATCACGTCGGACAGGTCGTACTCGACCTCGACGTAATGGTCGACGAACGTGTTGTTCTGCTCGGGATCGAGCACCTCCAGCAGCGCCGACGACGGGTCGCCACGGAAGTCCTGGCCCATCTTGTCGACCTCGTCGAGCAGGAACAGCGGGTTGCGCACCGCGACCTTGCTCATGTTCTGCAGGATCTTGCCGGGCATCGAGCCGATGTAGGTGCGCCGGTGCCCACGGATTTCGGCTTCGTCGCGGACTCCGCCCAGGCTCATCCGGACGAACTTGCGCCCGGTCGCCTTGGCGACCGACTGGCCGAGCGAGGTCTTGCCGACGCCCGGCGGCCCGACGAGGCACAGGATCGGCGCCTTCAGGCGGTCGACGCGCTGCTGCACCGCGAGATACTCGATGATCCGCTCCTTCACCTTCTCGAGACCGTAGTGGTCGGCGTCGAGGACCTTGACCGCGTTGGCGAGGTCCTTGCTGATCTTGCTCTTCTTGCGCCAGGGAAGCGCGAGCAGCGTGTCGATGTAGTTGCGCACGACCGTCGCTTCGGCGGACATCGGCGACATCATTTTCAGCTTCTTCAGCTCGGCCATCGCCTTGCCTTCGGCCTCGCGCGACATCTTCGCGGCCTTGACCTTCTTTTCCATCTCCTCGAGGTCGGCATTCTCGTCGCCTTCGCCGAGTTCCTTCTGGATCGCCTTCACCTGCTCGTTCAGGTAGTACTCGCGCTGGCTCTTCTCCATCTGCCGCTTGACGCGGCCGCGAATGCGCTTCTCGACCTGCAGGATGTCGACCTCGCCTTCGAGCAGCCCCAGAAGGTGCTCGAGCCGCTTCGCGACATCGCTCATCTCGAGAATCTGCTGCTTCTGCTCGAGCTTCAGCGGCAGGTGCGCAGCGATCGCGTCGGCCAGCCGGCCACCGTCGTCGATTCCGGACATCGACGTCAGGATCTCGGGCGGGATCTTCTTGTTGAGCTTGACGTACTGGTCGAACTGAGTGAGCAGCGCCCGGCGCATCGCCTCGACCTCGTGCGCTGCGCCCGGCTCGCCGGGTATCGGCTGGACCTCCGCAGCGAGGTATTCGCCGCGCTCCTCGACTCCGACGATGCGTGCGCGTTGCGTGCCCTCGACCAGCACCTTCACGGTGCCGTCGGGCAGCTTCAGCATCTGCAGGACCGTCGCCACGCTGCCGATGTCGTACAGGTCCTCGGCCGCCGGATCGTCTTTCGCCGCCTGCTTCTGCGCCACCAGGAGAATGTGCTTGCCGGTATCCATCGCGACGTCGAGTGCCTTGATCGACTTCGGGCGCCCGACGAACAGCGGGATCACCATGTGCGGAAAGACGACGACATCGCGCAGCGGCAGCAGCGGCAGTGCGGTCAGGTCGGTCTGGGGAATCAGGTCGTTGGACATGCGCGTCTCGCGTGAGGGTTCGATTGGCAAAATGGGGCCGCCGGCCGGCACTGTCAAGCAAACCGGATCGGAAATCCGAAAACCCTGCCGATGCAACGGGTTATCGAGGGCATCTCTACCGGATTATGCCGGTCCACCGGATGGCCTCCCCCGTCCATGCGAACTTGGGCAGCGGCGGGATCGCGGAAATTCCCGGCACGCGTCCGGCAACGGGCCGTGCTGGCGCGCAGCGGGAGGCCGGGAAGCCCGGGGATAGATCAGGCGATTCGCGCGAATTGAGCGTCTGCGAAAGCCGACGTTCCAATTCGCGCAGTTATCGCGTCGCGGCGACGGTTGCCCCGACCGAGTTCGACCGCGAAGCCGCCGTGACGCGATAGCGGCTACTGGGCTGACGCCACCTTGGGCGCGTCGGCGAACATCAGCAGCGGTTTGCCGTCGTTCGCGATCGTCGATTCGTCGACGACTACGCGCGCGAGGTTCGACATCGACGGCAGGTCGTACATCACGTCGAGCAGCACGAGCTCGAGGATGGAGCGCAGGCCGCGAGCCCCGGTCTTGCGCGCGAGCGCCTTGCGCGCGATGGCGCGCAGGGCCAGCTCGCGGATCTCGAGCTCGACGCCTTCCATCCGAAACATCTTCTGGTACTGCTTGATCAGCGCGTTCTTCGGCTCGACGAGGATCTGGATCAGCGCCGTCTCGTCGAGCTCGTCGAGCGTCGCGACCACCGGAAGGCGCCCGACGAACTCGGGAATCAGTCCGAACTTGATCAGGTCCTCCGGCTCGGTCCCGCGCAGCAGCATCGTCGCGCTGCGGCGATCGTCGGGGGAGGCGACCTCGGCACCGAATCCGATGCCGGTCTTGGCAGTGCGCTGGCGGATGATCTTCTCCAGGCCGTCGAATGCGCCGCCGCAGACGAACAGAATGTTGGTCGTGTCGACCTGGACGAACTCCTGGTTCGGATGCTTGCGTCCGCCCTGCGGCGGAACGCTCGCGATCGTGCCCTCGATGAGCTTCAGCAGCGCCTGCTGCACGCCCTCACCGGATACGTCGCGGGTGATCGACGGGTTGTCGCTCTTGCGCGAGATCTTGTCGATTTCGTCGATATAGACGATGCCGCGCTGCGCCTTCTCGATGTCGTAATCGCATTTCTGCAGCAGCTTCTGGATGATGTTCTCGACGTCCTCGCCGACGTATCCCGCTTCGGTCAGCGTCGTCGCATCGGCGATCACGAACGGCACGTCGAGCAGCCTCGCGAGCGTCTGGGCCAGCAGCGTCTTGCCGGAGCCGGTCGGCCCGATCAGCAGGATGTTCGATTTCGCGAGCTCGACCTCGTCGTCCTTGCCGCCGGACTCCAGCCGCTTGTAGTGGTTGTAGACTGCAACCGACAGGATCTTCTTCGCCGGCTCCTGACCGATGACGTACTGGTCGAGGATCTGGCGGATCTCGTGCGGCGTCGGCAGCTTGTTGCGGTCGCTGCGCGCGGCCTCGGTTCCCGACCCCTCCTCGCGGATGATGTCGTTGCACAGCTCGATGCACTCGTCGCAAATGAACACCGACGGGCCGGCGATGAGCTTGCGCACCTCGTGCTGACTCTTGCCGCAGAACGAGCAATAGAGAAGCTTGTCGCCGGAGGAGGGTTTGTCCGCCATCAAGATGTTCGCGATCGGTGCCTTCGGTCGACTTTACCCGGGGACGGTCCGTTTCTGCAAGACTTTGTCGACAATACCGTACTCGCGGGCCTGCTCGGCAGTGAGGAAATTGTCACGTTCGGTGTCGCGGGCGATCTGCTCGACCGGCTTGCCGGTGTGGGCGGCCATGAGCTCGTTCAGGCGCTGGCGCAGGCTCAGGATGTACTTGGCATGGATCTCGACGTCGGAGGCCTGGCCCTGGAAGCCCCCCAGCGGCTGATGAATCATGACATCGGAATTGGGCAGCGCGAAGCGCTTGCCCCTGGCGCCCGCGGCGAGGAGGAATGCACCCATCGATGCCGCCATCCCGATGCACAGCGTCGACACGTCGGGCTTGATGAACTGCATCGTGTCGTAGATCGCGAACCCGGCGGCGATCGAGCCCCCCGGCGAATTGATGTAGAAATGGATGTCCTTGTCCGGATTCTCTGATTCGAGGAACAGCATCTGCGCGACGACGAGGTTCGCCGTCGATTCGTTGACGGGCCCGACCAGGAACACGACGCGTTCCTTCAGCAGGCGCGAGTAGATGTCGTACGCGCGCTCCCCGCGTCCGCTCTGCTCGATCACCATCGGGATCAGGCCTAGGCCTCTGGGTTCTTCCATTGCGGTTGTTTCCTCGGTTCTGGATCGGGTCGGGGCTCCGGAGCGCAACGCCCGGGTCGTGATGCATCACCAGCGGCGCAGACTCGCCGCCCTTCATACGAAGATGGGTCCTCGCGGTACGGCAGTCAAGCGCCAGCCGGCAGATGGGCCGTCACGGTGAACGGACGGCCCCTGCCTCGGGTCGTCAGGCGCCGGGTCGGGGGCCCATCACCCCTTCAAACGTCGCTGGCTCGTCGGCGACCTTCGCCTGCGCGAGCACCCAGTCGACGACATTCTGCTCCAGCGCGATCGCCTCGAAGTCGGCCAGCCGCTCGGGCTTTTCATAGTGCCAGCGCACGACCGCCTCTGGCTGCTCGTAGGTCTGCGCCTGTTCATGGACCAGCGCCTTGACCTGATCGGGCTTCGCGCGCAGGTCGTGGCGCTTCACCAACTCGGCGATCAGGAGGCCCAGCGCGACGCGCTCCTCGGCCTGCGGCCGGAACACGTCGACGCCGATGGCGAGGTCCTCGGGCTTCGCGCCCGGCTGCTGCCGCAGGTTGGCGACGGTCCGTTCGCGCAGGTTCCGCGCCTCGGCTTCGATCAGCGACTTCGGCACTTCGAACCTCGCCCGCTCGCGCAGGCCTTTGAGCGCCTGCTCCTTCACGATCGCGGCGACCTTGTGCTTCAGTTCGAGCCTGAG
>DAHUXO010000302.1 GCA_027307095.1 Betaproteobacteria bacterium
CGTCAAGATCGAGGCGCCGCAGGGAGACGGCCTGCGCACCTGGCCGCCGATCGTCGAAGATTCCGCGGGAGAGTCGTTCAGTCTCAACTTCGCGTCGCTCAATCGCGGGAAGCGCAGCATCGTCGCGGATCTCAAGGATCCCGCGCAGCTTGCTCGCGTGCGCGAGCTCTGCTCCCGGGCCGACGTGATCGTCGAGAATTATCGCCCGGGGGTCCTCGACCGGCTCGGGGTCGGATTCGAGGAAGTGGCGAAGCTGCACAAGTCGATCGTCTACTGCTCGGTCTCGGGTTACGGCCAGCACGGCCGGTACGCGAAGAGGGGTGCCTTCGACGTCGTGGTTCAGGGGGCATCCGGGCTCATGAGCGTTACCGGCGAGGCCGATGGCCCGCCGGCGAAATGCGGCGTCCCGGTGGCGGACTTCACGGCCGGCCTCTACGCGGCGTATACGATTCTCGCCGCGCGCGGCGAGGCCGTGCGCGACCAGCGCGCCATCCACCTCGACTGCTCGATGCTCGATTGCCTGCTCGGGATATCCGCGCTGCAGACCAGCGAATACTGGGGGACCGGCATGGCGCCACGGCGCCTCGGGTCGGCGCATCCCCGCAATGCACCTTACCAGGCGTTCGATGCGAGCGATGCACAGATCATCATCGCGGCAGGCAACAACGAGCTCTGGCGGGAGGTCTGCGAGGCGACGGGCAAGCTGGAACTGCTCGACGACCCGCGCTTCTCGGGAATCGCGCAGCGGGCGGAGAACCAGAAGGCCCTGGCGGCGATCCTGCAGGAGGTATTTTCGACCCGCACCGCGCGCGAATGGCTCGATGAATTCGAGCGGCGCGGCGTGCCGAGCGGGCCGATGAACGACTTCGCCGGCATCCTCGGCGATCCCGAGCTGACCTCGACGGGGCTCATCCAGGAGATGACGGTACCGGTGGCCGGCACGACGAAGACGACCGCATATCCGGTTCAATTCAACGGCAACCGCGTTCGCGCCTCGCGTCCGCCGCCGCGTCTGGGCGAGCACAGCGAGCAGGTGTTTGCGGAATGGTTCGCCGACGGCCCTGCCGCGAATGCCTGCTCCGGTGACTGAGCTGCTCAGGGTCGAGCGAGATATGCCGCGGGCGGGATCGTGGCGCATCGTCCTCGACGACCCTCTGCGCGCCAATGCCCTATCGGCACGCCTGGTCGAGCGGCTTCGTGCGTCCTTGAACACAGCCTTCGATGGCGGCGCTCGAGCGATCGTGCTCGACAGCTCCGGCGACCGCTTCTGCGCCGGTTCGGACCTCAGCGGTGTCGATGAGTTGGGCGATTCCGAGTTGCGCGAGCGCTTCGGCGAGATCGAGGACCTGCTCGAGACAGTCCGCCGCGCTCCGGCGCTCACGATCGCGCTGGTGCGCGGCGCGGCGCTCGGCGCCGGCGCCGATCTGGTGGCATCGTGCGACTATCGGATAGGCGCAACGGGCGCTCGATTCGCGTTTCCCGGGAGCCGATTCGGCGTGGTGCTCGGAACGCGGCATCTCGCCGGTGTCGTCGGCGGACAGCTTGCCCGCGAGATCCTGATCGAAGGAAGGACTCTCGACGCGACGCAGGCGCTCGAGTGCGGGCTGCTGAGCTCGCTTTGCGCCGAGGACGACATGGCGAGTCGCGTCGATGCGATCCTGCAAGCTTCGGAGGCCGTCGATCCGGAGACCCTGCGGGCGATTCTGCGGCTCACCCGGGACTCGCCTTCGGAGCGCGACCGCGCCGAGCTCCTGCGCTCGACCGGGCGTGCGGGCCTCGCCCAGCGCGTGCGCGCGCACGCCCGGCGCATGCGCGAAGCGCGCGCGACACGACGAATGAATCAGCCTTGAAAACGACCGCAGCACGCCCCAGTGCGACCAAATCCGCGACTCCGCGAATGAGCTCGGTCGCGAAGGCGCTCCTCGTGCTGGAGTGCATCGGGCTGTCGGAGCGGCGGACCCTCGCCGACATTGCAAAGGAGGTCGGGCTCCCGAAATCGACGCTGTTGCGCCTCGTCCACGTGCTCGTCGCGCGCGGGTTCCTGCGGCGAACCGCCCATGGGGAATACGCGGTGAGCCTCAAGATGTGGCAAATCGGATGCAATGCGTTCAACGCCGAAGCGATTCGCGACGAGGTGATGCCCTTGCTTCGCGGGCTCGTGGACCGCACCGGCGAGACCGCGCATTACGCAGCCTACGAGGACGGTCATTCCGTCTATGTCGAGAAGGTCGACGGCCTGCATCCGATTCGCTCGTACACCGTCGTCGGAGGACGCTCACCGGCGTATGCGACCGCGACCGGGAAGGCGCTGCTGGCCTGGCGCGACGAGGACGAAATCAGGGAGGTCGGTCGCACGGCCCAGCGCTGGACCGAGGCGACGAATGTCGGCGCCGACGAGATCCTGCGCGCGGCGGCCGAAACGCGGCGCCTCGGCTATGCAGTCAATCGCGGTGAGTGGCGGACGTCGGTTTGGGGGATCGGTGCGCCGGTTTTCGACCGGCACGGAAAGGTGATCTCCGCGGTCGGGATCTCGGGCCCACGGGAGCGCGTCGAGCCGAATATCGATGCCTTTGCCGAAGCAGTCTGCGCTGCCGCGAAGGAGTTGTCCCGCCGGATGGGTGCGTCGAAGCAGCCCTCTTAGCGGTCCTCCCGGGGGGCATCGACCGAAGTCGTTGCGGATGCGCGGCCCCACACCTTCACCGGCCTTCGACAAACGCGGCAGTTTCAGGCAGGATTTCCCCGCGCGCACGCGCCCTGCGGTGCTCGCCGGCGGAGGTGGAAGCGTGACTCACCGTCGCTCGCAGCGCGCGTCCATTGCACAGGAGGAACCGATGATTCGATGGATGCTACCAGTCGCGCTCGCCATGTGCGTCGCGCCGCAGGCCCTTGCCACCGACATCGGTCAGATCAAGGTCTCGAAGGGCTCGGTGACGATCGAGCGCGCCAGCCAGGCGATCCCTGGCAACCTCGGTGCGCGCGTGCAGCAGGGCGACGTGGTCAAGACGGGCGCCGACGGCTCGGTGGGCATCACGATGAGCGACAACTCGCTGCTGTCTGCGGGGCCGAACAGCGTGCTGGCGCTCGACCAGTACGCTTTCGACACGACCACCAACCAGGGCCGCTTCGACGCATCGCTGGCCAAGGGCACGCTGGCGGTGGTCTCCGGGCGGCTCGCGAAACAGTCGCCGGGCTCGATGACCGTGCGCACGCCCTCGGCGATCCTCGCGGTGCGCGGCACCGAGTTCGTCGTCAGTGCCGATGCGGACCATGCGGCCCGCTGAGCAACCGTCGATGCCGCACGCTCGCGCCACTGGGCTGCGGTTGCCGCCGACGCCCCGCGGCGCCCGCCCGGTCCTGCTCGGGCTCGCGACGCTGGCCGCCGTCCTCGCTGCGGGCTGCGCGACGCCCACCGGCGAAGTGGTGCTGCTGCCGGCGCAGGACGGCCACGAATCGGTGCTGGCCGTGAAGCAGGGTGAGCGCGAGGTCGTGCTCGACAAACCCTATGCGGCCGCGGAGACGACGACGCAGGGTCCGCGCGCCTTCGAATCCAGCGCGAAGGACGTCCAGGCGAAATTCGGCAATGCGCTCGGCGCGCAGCCGGCTCGCCCGCAGTCGTTCACGCTCAACTTCGTCGAAGGCAGCAACGAGCTCACCGACGAGTCGAAACGCGTGCTCGAGAACGTGTTGCCCGACATCGAGAAGCGCGCGGTACCCGACATCGTCGTCATCGGGCACACCGACAGCGTCGGCACCGATGCCTACAACGACAAGCTGTCGCTGCAGCGCGCCGACGCCGTGCGCGACGCGCTGATCGCGCGCGGCATCCCGGCCGAGGACATCGTCGCCGAGGGCCGGGGCAAGCGCGACCCGCTGGTGGCGACTGGCGAAGGCGTGTCCGAGGCGCGCAACCGCCGCGTCGAGGTCATCGTCCGGTAGTGGCCCCGCGCCAGCTCAACGCGAGCACTGTGATGTCGTCCGCCGGCGCCGCGCCGCGGGCGAATGCCGTCACGTCGGCACGCAGTCGCTCGACCGCGGCTTGCGCCGACGCGGTGCCTGCAAGCGCCTGCGCCGCGCGTTCCGCGCCGTAGAGCGCGCCGGCGACGTCGCGCGCCTCGGTGACGCCGTCGCTGACGACGCACAGTACGTCGCCGGGATCGAGGCGCGCCTGCGCGCCCTGGTACTCGTAGCCTTCGACCGCGCAAAGCGGCGGGCCGCCGCCATCTGCGAGACGCCGCAACGCCGCCGTCGCCGGCCGGATCAGGTAGGGATTCTCGTGTCCCGCATTGCAGTAATCGAGATCGCCCGTGTCGAGATCGAGGACACCTGCGAACACGGTGACGAAGAACGCCGACGGATTGTCGCGCGCGACCTCGAGATTGGCGGCGGTCATCAGCGCACCGACATCGACGTCGACCGAGCGCAGCGCGGCGCTCTTGTACAGCGCCTTGCTGACCGCCATGAAGATCGCCGCCGACAGCCCCTTCCCCGCCACGTCGCCCAGCATGAAGAAGAAGCGCCTGCCGTCGAGCGCGTAGAAGTCGTAGAGATCCCCGCCCACTTCCTGAGCCGGTTCCATCGACGCCGCGAGCTCGACGCGCCCGTCTCGAACGAGCTCCGCATGCGGCAGCATCTCCTTCTGGATGCGCTGCGCCGCCTGCAGCTCGCCTGCCACGCGCGCGGCTTCCTCGCGCTGGCGCTGCAGCACCTGCTCGAGCGCCTTGCGGTTGCGCGTCGCATCGGCCAGTGTCAGCGCGAGCAACACGCCCGACAGCAAGACCAGCGCAGCGACTGGCGTCGCGGCGTCGAACAGCAGCCGTTCGCCCTTGAACACGCCGAATGCCGCGGCGAGCGCGACGACGACGCAGGCGAGCGCGAGCAGCGACGTGTAGCGCATCGGCCAGCGCGGGACCGCCCAGACGAGCAGCGCGCCCAGCAGCAGGAACACCGCGGCCTCGGCCAGCGGCGCCCACGACGGGCGCTCCAGCAGCGTGCGGTCGTACATGTTCTCCAGCAGCTGGGCGTGGATTTCGCTGCCCGCCATCTTGTCGCCCACGGGGGTCCAGAGGTAATCGCCCAGTGCCGCAGCGGTGACGCCGATCAGCACGAACTTGCGGGCGAAACGCGCTGGATCGACGCGCCCCTCGAGCACGTCGATGGCCGAGACGAACCGTCCGGGGTCGTGGTGCGAAAACCAGATCCGCGCGCGACCGTCGGCCTCGGTGGGGAAATACCGGTTGCCCACGGCGACGCCTCTCACCTCTCCGCGGGCGGTCGCGAGCCGCACCGCGGGCGCGTGCAGCGCGGTCCGCCACATCTCGACCGCCAGAGCAGGCGCCAGCGTCCCATTC
>DAHUXO010000201.1 GCA_027307095.1 Betaproteobacteria bacterium
GTAGTACTTGACCGATGGTCGCACGCCCACGCTCGACACGCCGTGATGCGGCCCGCCCGGCAGGCCGTGGCCGCGGACGGCGAAGATGCCCGACAGCGGCGGCCGGTGGCGCAGCGGAAGGTTCGCTGTCGGGAAACCGAGATTGCGGCCGAGCTTGTCGCCGTGGGCGACATGCCCGCTGATCGCGTACGAGCGGCCGAGGAGGTCGGCGGCGCGCACGAGGTCTCCGGCAGCGAGCGCGTTGCGCACCGCGCTGCTCGAGGCGCGGACTTCGCCCACGTCGATCGTTCGCATGCCTTCGACGCTGAAGGGACGAGTCCGCGCGCGCAGCAGCGCGAGGTCGCCGGCGCGGCCTCGACCGAAGCGGAAATCGTCGCCGACCAGCACCCAGCGGGCGTTCAAACCCCGAACCAGCACGTCGTCGATGAATTGCTCGGCGGAGAGCGCCGCCAGCCGCGCATCGAAGCGGGCGACGTAGGCGGTCGCGACGCCGAAGGCGCGGAAAAGGTCGAGCTTGGAGCGCAGCGTCGACAGGCGGGCCGGGGCATCGGCGCGGGCGAAGTACTCGCGCGGATGCGGGTCGAAGGTCAGCACCGTCGGCAGCAGCCGCAGGTCCTCGGCCGCCTCGATCAGGCGCGCGAGCATCGCCTGATGCCCGCGGTGCACACCGTCGAAGTTGCCAATGGTCAGCGCCACCGGCACGCCGGGCGCGCTCGTCAGGTCACGCTGTACACGCACGCTTCGCCCACCGCGGCGAAACGCCAGTTCCGCGCTGCGGCTATCTACGTTGGAAAACCATCCATTCTAGCGCAATCCAACGCCAACATCCGCGGTCATGCGGCAATGGGACCGGCGACCGACCGATGCCGGCCGGGAAGACGATGATGGCACGGTCGTCAGTCGGCCGTATTTCCGGGCCCCGCAGCGGCCGCGGCCAGTGCGACCGGAGACAGCGACAAGGATGCGCCCGAGGCCGCAGCTGCGAACGGCGAGGCGGGCCTGCTCGCGGGCGAGGGGGTCATCAGCGGCGCGCGCACGACCGGGGCGCCGCCCTGCATCAGCGATTCCATCGCGTGCTTGACCTGGGGGTCGCTGCGCTCCGCGGCGATCCACTCGCCGCACCAGTCGTCGTCGCGCACATGCGGCCAGACGCCCTCGATCATGTATCCCTTGACCGATGCCGGGCTCAGTGTCGGCACCGAACGCCGGCATTGTCCCCAGCGCTGGGTACTGTCGCTGTCCGATCGCGACTGGTTGCGATCGTAGTACTGGCAGGCCACACACTTGCGCACGGCAATCTCCCTCTCGAAAGACCCACGAGGCGGTGATTGCCGCGCTCGTCGATGATCCACAGTGACGTTCAATCGACAACGGCGGTCGGGTCCGGTGTCCCTGGATTCATGTCCCCAGCCCTGCGGCAGGTCGCCTGTCGTGGCAGACGTCGCCCGCATGCCGGGTGCAGCGATAAAGAAACGGCCGCCGACCGCATCGCTGTTTGCAGTTAGGAAAATATTCCCGGCGACCGCAAACCGGTGACGGATGGATGTCGTTACGCCGCGAGTTCCGAAAGGGTCGCTGCCAGCGACTCCGGAACCTGCTGGACGCGGGTGAAGCCTTCCAGCGACTTCGCGTCGAGCTGCGACTGGAGCTCCGCGTCGGCGGCTGCTGCCTCCCCCGACAGTTGCATGTCGTAGGCACGCCGCTGCTCTGGATCCGACAGCACCGAATACGCCGCGTGGATCATGCGCACGAGGCCCGACAGATCCTGGCCGGCGTCGGTCATGCCGTACTGGAACCGCTCGAGCAACGCCGCGTACGCCGCTTCGATCCGTTGGGACGTCGCGCAGGGCGCGAGCTCGAGGTAATCGTAGTGCGTGTAGTTCACCTTCTTCTCCTGTCGGATTCGGCGGCACCGCCGCCCGTCGCCAACTATCGAGCAGCAACCGTGCCATATGCGGGGCCCGTACATCGGCCGGCCGTAAGTCATTGACGCAAGGCATGCGCAGCCATCGGCGCAACGTGCCGAGCACACTTCGTGGTGTACGAAAGCGGCCTCGCGAGCCGGGGGCCGGCGAGCGCAACGGGTCAGATCATCGACAGCGACGTCGCGCCGGCCGGAGGCGGAAAGGCCGCATCGATGGCCGCGAGCGTCGACGCGGACAACTGCAGCGACGCTGCCGAACGGTTTTCGCGGAGATGCTCGACATTGCCCGATTTCGGGATCGCAATCGCGCCGCATCCGGTCAGCCATGCGAGCGCAATCCGGGCCGGGGTTGCATCGATTCCGCTGGCGATCGCCAGCAGGCGACGATCCTGCAGCAGCGCGCCCTCGCCCAGCGGGCAATAGGCCATCAATGGAATCCGGTGGCTGCGGCACAGCGGTGCGAGCGCCCATTCGGCGCCGCGTTCCCCGAGGTGCCAGAGGACCTGGTTGGCGGCGCAATGCCGGCCTTCCGGGAGCGCCAGCAACTCGGCCATGTCGTCGACGTCGAAGTTCGACACGCCCCAGCGGAGGATCTTGCCTTCGTGCCGCAGGCGTTCGAAGGCGCCGACGGTCTCGGCGAGCGGAATGCTGCCCCGCCAGTGCAGCAGGTAGAGGTCCAGCCGATCCGTGCGCAGCCGCCGCAGGCTGCGCTCGCAGGCGGCGACCGCGCTCCTTGCGCCGGCGTTGTGCGGGTAGACCTTGCTGACGACGAAGACCTCGTCGCGCCGGCCGGCGATCGCGTCGCCGACGGCCTCTTCCGCGCCCCCGTCGCCGTACATCTCCGCGGTGTCGATCAGCGTCATGCCCAGCGCGATCCCCGCGACAAGGGCCGCCGCCTCGCGCGGGCGCCGGCGCGCCGATTCGCCCATGTGCCAGGTGCCGAGACCCAGCGCCGGGACCTCGGTGCCGTCGGACAGGGCAACGGTGGGGATCGGGGGTTTCATCGCCTGCAGCGGGAAGGCGGCGAGCATAGCGCGTTTGCCGCCCACGTCCCGTAGAATCGAAGGGCCATGCCGCTCGACTCCCCTCCCCGCACCGGCGATTTTCCGATTCGCGGCGATCGGCACGTCGTGCGCGCAGCGTGCCCGCACGACTGTCCCGACACCTGCGCAATGCTGGTCACCGTCGAGAACGGCCGCGCGATCGAGGTCCGGGGGGCGCCTGATCATCCGACGACCGCCGGCACGCTGTGCACCAAGGTCGCGCGCTACTTGGATCGGACCTACTCCCCTGACCGCCTGCGCCATCCGATGCGCAGGGTCGGGCGCAAGGGCGACGGGCGTTTTGCACGCATCTCCTGGGAGGAAGCGCTCGGCGAGATCGCGCTCCGCTTCCGGCAGATCGCGGAATCTGCGGACGGCCCGCAGGCGATCCTGCCCTACAGCTACGCGGGAACGATGGGGCTGCTGCAGGGCCAGTCGATGGATCGGCGCTTTTTCCATCGGCTGGGCGCATCGCTTCTCGATCGAACCATCTGCGCGTCCGCCGGCAAGGCGGGCTGGGGCGCCGTCGTCGGCGCGTCGATGGGCATGGACGTCGAGGAGTATGCGAACAGCGGCCTGATCCTGATCTGGGGCAGCAACCCGGTGACATCCAACCTGCATTTCTGGACCCGGGCGCAGGAAGCCAAGCGTCGCGGGGCCAGGCTGGTAGCGATCGATCCCTATCGCAGCGCGACCGCGGACAAGTGCCACGAGCACGTGGCCCTGCTGCCGGGCACGGATGCAGCGCTCGCCTTCGGCATCATGCAGGTGCTGATCGCCGACGGGCTGCTCGATCGCGACTACATCGACCGGCATACGATCGGGTTCGACGCGCTCGCCGCACGGGCCGCCGCGTGGACGCCCGAGCGCACGGCGCACACCTGCGGCATCGCGCCCGAGCAGGTGGTCCGGCTCGCGCGCGAATACGGGACGATCCGCCCGGCGGCGATCCGCCTGAATTACGGGTTGCAGCGCGCGCGCGGCGGGGGCAACGCGGTGCGCGCAATCGCCTGCCTGCCTGCGCTGGTCGGCGCATGGCGCCATCCGGCAGGCGGTGCACTGCTGTCGTCGTCGGGCACCTTCCCGGTCGACGCGGCGGCGCTGGAGCGCCCCGACCTGATCCGGGGGTCTCCGCGAACGATCAACATGTCGACCATCGGCGACGCCCTCACCCGGCTCGCCGACCCGCCGGTGCGCGCGATCTACGTCTACAACTCCAACCCGGTCGCCGTCGCGCCGGAATCCTCCCGCGTGGTCGAGGGATTCTCGCGCGAGGACCTGTTCTGCGTCGTCCACGAGATCTTCAGGACCGACACCGCCGATTACGCCGACATCCTGCTCCCCGCGACGACGCAACTTGAGCAGACCGACATCCACAACTCCTACGGCCACCTGTACGCCCTCGCCAACAACCCGGCGATCGCACCGCTGGCGGAGGCGCTGCCCAATACCGAAGTGTTCCGGCGCCTGGCCGCGCGCATGGGATTCACCGATCCGTGTTTTCGCGAGAGCGACGACGACCTCGCGCGCCAGGCCTTCCGCGCCGGTGATCCCCGGGTCCGGGGCATCGACTGGGATTCCCTGAAGGCGGACGGGTGGCGCAGGCTCGACTTGCCGCGACCCTATGCGCCTTTCGCCCAAGGCGGATTTCCGACGCCCTCGGGCAAGTGCGAATTCTGGTCGGCGCGGATGCAGGCGGCGGGCGAGGATCCGCTCCCGGACCATGTCCCGCCCTACGAGTCGGCGGCGTCCAATCCCGACCTCGCACGCCGCTATCCACTGGCGTTCATCTCGCCGCCCGCGCGCAATTTCCTGAACTCGTCGTTCGCGAACCTGCCGCTGTCGATTGCCGAGGAGACGGCACCGCGGGTCGAGATCCACCCCGGCGATGCGGCAGCGCGGGACATCGGCGACGGCGACTCGGTGCGGGTGTTCAACGATCGCGGCAGCATGCTCGCGATGGCCCGCATCACCGACCGCGCACGCATGGGCGTGGTCGTCGCGCCGTCGGTGTGGTGGCGCAAGCTCGCGCCGGGAGGCGAGAACGCGAATGCGCTGACCAGCCAGGCGCTGACCGACCTGGGCCGCGCCCCGACCTTCTACGATTGCCTGGTGGAGGTCGCGCCGGCCTGATTGCCGACGCGGGAAGCGCCGACGCATCGGTCGGCAGGCACCGGACTGCTAGAGCTTGCGGACCAGCCCGACCATCACGCCGAAGATCTCCAGCGCGCCTTCGGGACGGATGACCGGGTAGGCGCGATTCTCGGGCTTCAGGACGAAACGCCCGGCGTCGAGTTCCAGACGCTTCAGCGTGAACTGGTTGTCGACGATCGCTACCACGATGTCGCCCTTCTGCGCTGCCGCGCGCTTCTCGACAACGACCAGGTCGCCCTCGAAGATGCCGGCATCGATCATCGAATCGCCCTTGACGCGGACCAGCACCGTCTGCGAAGGACGCTCGATCAGGTAATCGTCGAGCGTGACCGTGTCGGCCTGCGCATCGTCGATCGGATCGGGCAGCCCGGCACGCACGGTTCCGGTGGCGAGCGGCCTCGCGAAGAAGCGCTTGGTGGGGGCGAGCCTGCGGTCCGGCGTCGATTCGAGGTAGCCGGCGAGCTTCATCCTGGCCACCAGCGCGGCGACCGACGATTTGGAGCGCAGCCCCAGGAGCTGGCCGATCGACGCGTACGAAGGCAGCGCGCGATGGCGGGCGTAGTAGTCCTGCAGGCTGCCCAGGTAGGAACGATCGTTCGACATTGGTGTAGCATAAGGAACGAACGTTCGTCCGTCAACCCCGTCCGCGGGATCGGTCCTGCCACCGGTCCGCGCCTCGCCGATGCTCCCGTTCCCCGCCTTCGCGTTCGTCGACCTCGAAACCACCGGCACGCGGGCGCAGGCCGACCGGATCACCGAGATCGGCATCGTGCGGGTCGAACGCGAAGCCGATTCGGGGGCGCCGCGCGTCACGGAATGGGCGAGCCTGGTCGACCCCGAGGTCGCCCTTCCGCCGGCAATCCAGGCGCTGACCGGGATCACGGACGCCATGGTGGCGGGTGCGCCAACCTTCCCCGCGGTGGCCTCCCGGGTTGCATCGATGCTCGACGGATGCCTCTTCGTCGCGCACAACGCCCGCTTCGACTACGGCTTCCTGAAACATGCGTTCGCGCGCCTCGGCCACAGCTTCTCCGCCCGCGTGCTCTGCACGGTGCGCCTGTCGCGCCGACTCGATCCGGATGCCCCGGGCCACGGCCTCGACGCGCTGATCGCGCGCCACGCACTGGCGGCCCCAGATCGCCATCGCGCGCTGGGCGACGCGCGGGCGATCTGGGCCTTTGTGCAAAAGCTCTATCGCGATCGGCCGCAGGAAGAGGTCGACGCGGCGGTTCGGCGCATCCTGAAGATGCCGAGCCTTCCACCGCAATTGCCTCCGGACGCGCTCGATGCGCTGCCCGAGGCGCCGGGCGTTTACCTGTTCTACGGCGACAATGCGCTGCCGCTCTACATCGGCAAGAGCGTCGATCTTCGCCAGCGCGTCGCCGCCCACTTCTCGCAGGACTGGAGGAGCGAGACCGACCTGCGCCTCTCCCGGGAGATCCGCCGCATCGAGCACGAGCGCACGGCGGGGGAGATCGGCGCGCTGCTGCGGGAATCGGAGCTCATCAAGTCGAGGATGCCGGCACACAATCGCGCGCTGCGCCGCAAGGCCGAGGCAGGCGTCATGGAGCTGGTCGACGGCATTGCGCGCTACGTCGTCGCCGAGGATGTCGATCACGCGCTGCTCTGCGGCAGCCATGGCCCGTTCCCGTCCAGGACCGCGATGCGGGCGACCTTGCGCAAGCTCGCGGCCGCGCATCGGCTGTGCCCCCGGCGGCTTGGCCTGGAACGGGGCGGCGAAGGGCCCTGCTTCGCGCGCCAGCTCCGACACTGCGAAGGATGCTGCATCGGCGAAGAGCCGGTCGAAGCGCATGACACGCGTCTTGCCGTCGCACTCGCCCCGCTGGCGATACCACCGTGGCCGCTCGCAGGGATCGGCCTGTTGCGCGAGCGCTCGGCCGACGGCGAACGCATCGACGTCCAGGCGTTCCGCAACTGGAGCTGGCTCGGGACGGCGCGCGACGACGGCGAACTTGCGCGGTTGTGCGAAACGCCGCCGCGCGCCGAGTTCGACATCGACATAACGCGGCTGCTGCTGCGTCGCTACGCGGCCGGCGCGCTCCCGCTCGTCGCGGCACCACGCGCTGCAATCGACTCCCCGTCCTGAATCAGCGGGCCGATGCGTGGGCGGCGAGGACGTCAGCCACGCATGCGGTCAGGCGTTTTGCGTACTCGACGTGCAGGAACTCGTTGGGTCCGTGCGCGTTCGAGTGCGGCCCGAGGACGCCGGTGATCAGGAACTGGGCCTGCGGGAAATGCTCGCCCAGCATCCCCATGAACGGGATCGTCCCGCCTTCGCCCATGGCCGCCGCCGGCTTGCCGTAATGCGCCTGCGATGCGCGCTCCAGCGCGTGCGAGAGCCAGTCTTTGGTCGGAGGGGCATTCCAGCCCGTCGCGCCCTGGTCCGGCGTGAACGTGACCTTGGCGCCATGCGGCGGATCGGTTTCCAGCAGCGCTTTCAGTGCCGCGGTCGCCTCGTGCCCGTCGACGGTGGGCGGCAGGCGCAGCGACAGCTTGAGGGAGGTCGACGGCCGCAGGACGTTGCCCGCGCTCGTGATCGCGGGCAGGCCATCGGCGCCGACGACCGACAGCGCAGGCCGCCAGGTGCGATTGAGCAGCGCCTCGCCGCCGTCGTCGACCATCGGTTGCGTGCCGCCGGCGAACGGGTACTTGCGAAAGACGATGTCACCCAGGATCGCGGCGGCCTTGCCCGCCTGCTCGACCCGTTCGAGCGGTATCTGCGCATGGAAGGCGGACGGCAGGATCCACCCGCTGGCGGCATCCTCGAGGCGGTCGAGCAGCTTGCGCGCGATCCGGAACGACGATGGAACCACACCGCTCGCGTCGCCCGAATGCACGCCCTCGGTCAGCACCTCGACGACGAGGGTCCCGGCGGCCAGGCCGCGCAGCGAGGTCGTCGCCCACAGCCGTTCGTAATCCCCGCAGCCCGAATCGAGCCCGACGACCAGGTCGACATCGCCCAGCCTCGGCTTCAGCAATTCCAGGTAGAAAGGCAGGTCGTAGCTGCCGCTCTCCTCACAGGTCTCGATCACGCCGATGCAAGGCGCGTGCGGCAATCGCTGCGCCTCCAGGGCGCCGATCGCCGACAGTGCCGCGAACACCGCGTAGCCATCGTCGGCGCCGCCGCGGCCGTAGAGCTTTCCGTCCTCGAGTATCGGCACCCAGGGTCCGCCGTCGCCGCGCCAGCCGGTCATCTCGGGCTGCTTGTCGAGGTGCCCATAGAGCAGCACCGTCTTGTCACCCACGCCCGGCACCCGGAACAGCAGCACCGGCGTGCGGCGCGGCAACCGCACGATTTCGACGGTGAGCCCGGCGATCGGCTGTGCGCGCACCCAGGCCTCGGCTAGCCGGATCACGCGCTCGATGTGCCCGTTCGACTCCCACGCCGAATCGAAGTGTGGGGATTTGGAAGGAATGCGGATGTAGTCGATCAACTGCGGAACGATCTCGTCGTCCCATTGCTGGGCAATGCGCTGTGCTGCGGCGGACATCGTCATCGGCGTCGGACCCGGAAGGAGCGGAAAAGGGGTCAACGATACCAAACACCGCGCGGACGGCAGGAAGGGCACGGCGAGCTGCGATGCCGATGCGACGACGTCGGCGAGCTCCCGACGACGACGGCAACGTAGAATCGATGCAATGGACGATGCTCGGCAACCCCCCTACGCGGGACTCACCCCTGACTGCGTGCTCGATGCGCTCGACAGCATCGGCATCCGCGGCGACGGGCGCCTGATCGCGCTCAACAGCTACGAGAACCGCGTCTATCAGGCGTGGCGCGAGGACGCGCCGCCGGTGGTCGCGAAGTTCTACCGGCCCGCGCGCTGGAGCGTCGAGCAGATTCTGGAGGAGCATGCGCTGGTGAGCGAGCTCGCCGCGCACGAGGTGCCGGCGGTGCCCCCGATCGCCATCCATGGCAGGTCGCTGTTCGAGTTTGCCGGTTTCCGCTTCGCCGTCTTCGAGCGCCATGGAGGGCGCGCCCCCGAGCTCGACCGCCAGGCGACACTCGAGCGTCTCGGGCGCTTCATCGCGCGGCTGCACACGGTCGGCGCCATGCACCCATTCGTGCATCGCCCGGCGCTGACGGTCGCGGCTTTCGGCGACGAATCTCGCGAATACCTGCTCGCCCACGCCTTCGTCCCGGCGGACTTGCGCGACGCGTGGACTGCGGCCGCCGACCTCGCGTTGCAGCAGGTGCGGCGGACCGTGGAGGCAGTAGGTACGGTCGCGACGCTGCGACTGCACGGAGACTGCCATGGAGGCAACGTGCTGTGGACCGACGACGGTCCCCACTTCGTCGATTTCGACGATGCACGCACGGGACCCGCCGTCCAGGATCTCTGGATGCTGCTCTCGGGCGATCGCGCCGCGATGGAGGAGCAGCTCGCCGTGCTGCTGCGCGGCTACGAGTCATTTAGGGATTTCGACCACCGCGAGCTCGCCCTGATCGAGGCGCTGCGGACGCTGCGCCTGCTCCACTATTCGGCGTGGCTCGCGAGGCGCTGGGACGATCCCGCGTTTCCCGCGGCGTTTCCGTGGTTCAACACCCAGAGATATTGGCAGGACCGGATCCTGGAATTGCGCGAACAGATCGCACTGATGGACGAGCCGCCGCTGGCGGCGTAGGCGTTCGCCCGCCGACCATCGCGACCATTGACCTCGGTCAAAGGCGCCCGGGATACGGCGAAACATTTGCGCCTGGCATGGAACAATGGCTGACGAGTCGCCCGCGTGAATCGCGCGGCACGGTCAGGGAGGTTTCCATGTACTCGATCCGCCATCTGCATCGCCTGCTCGCGGCGTTCGTGCTCGCCGCCGCCTGCCTTGCCGCCGCACCCGTCCGCGCGTCGCTGGGCACCAACTTCACCGATCAATGGTGGAATCCCGCCGAATCCGGCTGGGGCGTATCCATCCACCAGCAGTACGACGTGATGTTCGTCATCTTCTTCGTGCAGGGGCCCGATTCGCTGCCGATCTGGTATGCCGCACCTGCGTATTACCAGTACAACTCGGGGTCGCCGGTATTCGCGGGCGACCTGTACCAGACCAATGGACCCTGGTTCGGCGGCAGCTTCGATCCGGCGGCAGTGACCGAGCGCAAGGTCGGGGCCGTGACGTTCACCGCGACCAGCGTCGACACCGCGCTGCTGACCTACTCGGTCGATGGCGTCCCGGTGACCAAGTCGATCGAGCGCCAGTTGTGGACCTACGAGGATTTCAGCGGCGAGTATTACGGCGGGCTCGACTACAGCTCGTCCAGCTGCTCGGATCCGGCGTCCAACGGGTATTTCGAGCAATTCGGTCCGGTCCACATCGACCACGCGTCGGTGGGTTCGATGACCATCGTCGCGCAATCTGCCGCCGGGAGCTGCGCGATCAACGGGACGTACACGCAGGCCGGCCACATGGGAACCGTCGTCGGCGCGTTCGATTGTGGCGGCAGTGTCGCTGGTCCGATGACGGTGTTCGAGATGGAGCGCAACGCCTCGGGCATGACCGGCCGCTTCTACGCCCAGAGCGGCTCCTGCCTGATCGCGGGCCGGCTGGGCGGAATCGAGCGCGAGGCTCCGCGGCAGTAGCGCGCAGACGCGGTCGCGGCAGAAGGCACCGGCGGCAGCGGCGCCTCGCCATCGCCGCTGCGCCGCGGGCGTTGCCGGGCCCCGCCTGGACGTCAGGCGGCGAGTGGAATGAGCGCCGTCCGGGCCTGCTCGGCCTGGGCCGTCTTGTGCA